>JAPPAB010000029.1 GCA_026705765.1 Gemmatimonadota bacterium | reverse complement strand
AGGCGTATAAGGAGGTTGAGCATAAGGCGCATCAGGTTCATCTGATGATGCTTAAATTGCGGGCGTTAGTGGAGGTTAAGAGAACGTGGAATGTGGATCGTATTCTGAAGATTATTACCTCGTTAGATGATATTGCCCAAAAGGAAGAGCGCATTCTGAAGGATGTTTTGAAGGCTCTTTGAGGCGTGTACACGATAGTACATAAAATCCCCTATTGCGCGTTATTGCGATGGGGGATTGGTTTTTTTACATCAATTTTTTGCGTTTGGCGAGGTAGTTGAAGAGGGCGGTGTCAAAGGGTTCTGAGGTTTCGAGGAGGACGTAGTCGATCAGGGCTTCGCGGCATTCGCGGCGGTAGCGGTTGATGAGGGTGTCCATGTGGTCTCGGTATTCAGGTGCGAGGTGCCAGGGTTCTGTAGAGATTTGCGTGCCGGATTCGAGATCGACGAAGCGCATTTCGCGGTTGAAGTCGAGGTCGCGTTCTCGGGGGTCCAGGATGTGGAAGACGATGACTTCGTGGTTGCGATGGCGAAAGTGTTTGAGGCCGTTGAGCAGGCGGTCCGGGTCGTCGAAGAGATCGGAGATGACGATGACGAGGCCGCGGCGCACGATGCGTTCTGCCAGTTCGTGAAAGGTGGCGGCGAGGTCGGTATCGGTGCCTTCGGGGCTGGTGTTTTGAAGTGTGGTGAGCAGGGTGTGTAAATGACTGGTGACTGAGCGGGGCTGCAAATACGTGCGAATGCGGTCGTCAAAGGCGATTAATCCGACGGCGTCGCGCTGGCGCAACATGAGGTGGGATAGGGCGGCGGCAGTATAAGATGCGTATTGGTATTTGGTGATGGCGTCCGAGCCGTATGCCATTGAGGCACTGGCGTCTATGAGGAGATGGGATTTGAGGTTGGTTTCTTCTTCGTATTGTTTGACGTAGAGGCGGTCGGTTTTGCCAAATACTTTCCAGTCCAGGTCGCGCAGGGAGTCCCCGGGCATGTATTGCCGGTATTCGGAAAATTCGACGGAGAATCCGTGATAGGGGCTTTGGTGCAGGCCGGTGATAAATCCTTCGACGACCATGCGTGCGATCAGGTCCAGGCGCGCGAGCCGGGAGACGACTTCGGGTTTGAGATATTCCTGGGTCATCCCTATAATCCCGCGGCGAGGATGATCCAACCCGCAACAGCTCCGCCAACGACCAGCCATACTGCGCCGACATTGCGCCACAATATCAGGATGGATGCGATGCCCGCGATTGCCATTTTGGGTATTGAATCCAGGGTTAGATAGCCCAGTTCTATTGTTACAGCGGCCATCAATCCCACGGCGCAGACGTTTACGGCGTCGAGGAATGACGCTACCCATTCAGATTCTCGCAGCCGGGGCAAGAGGGGGTTCAGGGCAGCGACAAATACAAAGGAGGGTAGGAAGATCGCGCCAGCAGCGACGAGGGCTCCGGATAATTTGCCGCCGGTGACGAGATAGCCGATGAAGGCTGCGGTGGATAATACGGGTCCGGGTGTGAACTGGCCGATGGCAATGGCTTCCAGCAATTGTTCCTGGGTTAGCCAGGCATATCCGAGTACGAGTTCTTCTTCGAGGAATGCGATGAGTAAGTATCCGCTGCCGTAGAGTATTGCGCCAATTTTGAGAAAGAATAGGCCCAGTGCCCAGAGTGTTGGTCCTGCTGCGGATACGGCGCCTTGGCTTGCGAGCATGGTCAATCCCGTGCCCGCTATTGGCGCGATTACGGCCATGTGTTCGCGGTCTCTCGGTCGCGTCATGCGCAGCCAGAACATGCCGATGATTCCCCCGCCGATCAGTGCGAGGACGCCGCTAAATTGGGTGAGGGACACGAGCATGACAGCCAGGCCCAGAAAGCTCAATCGCCAGCCTTTTACGGCTTTTTGACCCAATCGCCACAGTGCGCCCAGGATGACGGCGAGGACTGCTGGTTTGATGCCGTAGAGTAGATCGGCAACTTCTGGGATGGCGCCATACGTCATATAGGCCCAGGCGAGTATTGTTGTCAATGTGACGGCGGGAAAGATAAAACACAGGCCAGCCAGCAATAGTCCGGGCCAGCCTCCGCGCAAGAATCCCAGGTGTATCGCCATTTCAGTCGAGTTTGGTCCGGGGATAATACTGGTTACGCCGACGAGGTCTAAGAATCGCTCGCGCGATAGCCAGGCGCGTTTTTCAACTACTTCGTCTTCCATCAGGGCGATGTGCGCTGCGGGTCCACCAAATCCTATGACGCCGAGTTTGAAGAATAATGCCGCTACTTCGCGCAGTCGTCCGGGTCTTTTGTTTTCCATATAATTTACCTTTGTATATCATTCACAACTTCAGCGAGTACCTGTAAGCCATCTTCGAGCGCGTCTTGTTCAATGGTCAAGGGCGGAGAGATTTTTACGGTTTGTCCCCACGCGCCCACAGGGGCAAAGAATAGCAATCCTTTGTGAAAACATCGCAGTACAATTTCGTGCGCCAGGTCCGGGTCGGGTTCTTTTTGTCCGGGTTTTACCATTTGTACACCGCCTACGAGTCCTTTGCAGGTTACATGTCCGACCACGTCGGGATGCGCGGTCTGGATTTTTTTGATTCCGTTCATCAATACGGGTTCGAGTCGCGCTGCATTGCCGGTTAAGTCGTCATTTACGATTTTTTGCAGGCTGGCGAGTGCCGCTGCACAACAGACGGGGTTGCCCGTGTGGGTGCTTGTCATTGATCCGGGGGGGTATAAGTCCATGACTTCGGTTCTGCCGATTACGCCCGATAGGGGCAAGGAACTGCTTACGCCTTTGCCAAAGCAGATGAGGTCGGGTGTTACGCCGTAGTGCTCAAATCCCCACATTTTACCGGTGCGACCAAATCCCGCCTGTACTTCGTCAAAGATTAAGAGGGCATTGTGTGCTTTGCACCATTCAGATAGTGCCTGTACGTATGCTACGGGCGCGAAGTCAGGTCCCACGCCCTGATATGTTTCGAGCATGACGCCGCATACGTCGTTTGCATTTAGTCCTTTGTCTTTGAGTGTAGAGCAGAAGAAATCAAAATCTACGTTTTCCGTCCAATACCCGTCGGGAAAGGGGACCTGTACGATGGCGGGGTCTTCGTTGCCGATCCAGTCTTTTTGCCCGGGCATGCCGCCGACTTGCTGTGCGCCCATTGTGCGTCCGTGAAATCCGCGTTCAAATCCCACAAAGCCGATTTTCTTTTTTCCTCCGGTTGTAATGCCGTATGTTCGCGCGAGTTTTAAGGCGTTTTCTGTGCTTTCAGATCCGGTTGTTAGTAGAAATGCTTTGTCTAACCCTTCTGGTGCCAGTTCGATCAGAAATTCGACGAGTTGCGCCCGTTCTTCGCTCGGGAATACGTAGTTGTGCAATAGTCCGGTGCCTACCTGATCTACGATTGCACGCCGCACTTCGGGCATGCCGTGCCCGGCATTGGTGACAAGTACGCCCGAACTCCAGTCGAGCCACATGTTGCCGTATTTGTCATAGACCTGACAGTCTTCTGCGCGGTCCCATACAATGGGCGGTTGTCCGCGCATGGAGATGGGTTCTACCCGGTGCAGGGTTTCCAAAGTTGCTACCGAGTCTGGATGGGGCACAGGGGTCACGATGCGGCGATATTTTGTATCGACTTTTGGTACGTTGACAGGGGTGATGTCAAATTCTTTTCCCATTGGATCAGGATTTCCCAGATTAAAGGATTTTCAGGATGCCACCCTTCCACCACGCCACTTCACACCGGCTTATCGTATATTTTTTCAAATACTGCGTCGGGTCCGTCAGATGCGCGGTTGGGATCGACGATGGTGATGCCGTCTGCGCCGAATTGCGCTGTGACTGTGGCGCCTTTGCCTTCGCGCATGTATTCAAAATTGCGGTCGCGGACGATGCGTGCGGCATCTACGATCGCCGTGGTGATCCGCCCGTCTTCAGCCGTGGGATAGATTTCTTTTACGTCTGATAGGGTTTCGCCCAGGAAGTCGATGCGGCATATTGCGACGAGTGCCACGATGATGCTGTCTGTGCCATATCCCACATAGACTTCTGAGCCGTCGGGGCGTTTGACGTTGCGCGTGAAGTGGTTGTTTGAACTCTGGCTGCCGCCGTCTGCGTACCAGAATCGAAATCCGCGATATTGCTGGTCGGATTCCACTTTGCCGTCGGTGCCGACGATTTCGTGTCCCTGATTGACGGGTCCTTCAAAATCGTCGGGCGTGATCCAGTTGTTGTGGAAGTAAATGCTCATGCCGTTGTCGAAATCTACGCGGACCTGGACGGCGTCATAGGCGTCAATACCGTCGCGTATGAGGCGTTTTTTTTGTCCTACGGCTGTGAGGGATACGGGTTTGCTGCGGTAGTAGTTGTAGAATAGATCGACCCAGTGGGGTCCCACGTAGGAGAAGGGGTCGCTTTCTTCTGCCCACTTAAATGTGCTGGTGGATACTTCGAGGGGCTCTTCCAGCATGGCGAGTCCGTAAATGGGGTCGCCGATGCGATTGGCGATGTCGTGCTCGATGCGCATGTGATCCGGGTCGTAGCGTTTGTGCATATCTACCGCGCATACCAGTCCTTTTTCATTGGCGAGTTCGATCATTTCATCGGCTTCGTGGACCGATAAACACATCGGTTTTTCGGTGATGACATGGGTGCCGTTGTTCAATGCTGCGAGGACTACGGGTGTGTGCAGGTTGTCGGGTGTGGCGACGGCCATGACGTCGAGGTCCGGAAAGTCGCGCAAGACATCTTCCCAGGGGGTTTCGCCCCAGTAGGGTGCGGGCGCGTGTCCGGTCCATTGTTCGAAGTTGGCTTTTGCGCGTTGTGCGGATGCTTCGCTGCGCGTGGCTACTGCAACGAGATCAAATTCGATGTCTGCAAGGTCGCGCGCCCAGGCGTCGAGTCCGACTCGTCCCATCAGGCCACTGATGCCGTTGCGTTGCAGATCCGCAAAGGCCCGGGCGTGAACATCGCCGCCAAACATCCCGGCGCCTATCAATGCTATTGTTACTTTTCTTGCCATTTATTACTCCGTTCAAGTTTGGGATTTACTACGTAAAAACGATAGGTCAGCCTTTGCCGCTGCCCAGAGGTCGTCCATGTTTTCGCCGGGTTCGCGCGTTCCTTTGGAAAATTCGACGGTGATGGAGCCAGAGAATTTGTATTCGGCCATCAGGTCCAGTGCCGTTTGAGCGCGCTCGGTATGGTCGTGGAGTAACTGGACATTGGTGTTTTCGTCGCGCAGTTGGGTGTGTGCGTGTGTGACTTTGGGACCAAAGAGGTCGAACCATCGCTTCAGGATATCCATTTCGGGGATGAAGCAGTGTACGATGATTTCCCAGCCTTCGATGCCCAGGTCATCGAAGAATGCCTTGGCGTCATCGGGGTGTTCGACAATTGTGCCGGGGTGGCATTCGCAGAGCAGTGTACAGGTTTGGGGGACTTGTTCGCGCCAGGCGCGCAGGTTGTTCAAATAAGTTTCGCGCAAGGCAGGGTCTTTGCCCACGTTGAATTTTACACCGGCTGAGCCGAATAGGCCGATCATTTCTGCCGCGTTTTGGCGCGCACCGGCATCGTTGTCGTCAAAGTCGCAATAGGTGTTGTAGATCGTTGCGGAGAAATTAGAGGATAGCAATTTTTCGCGCTCGGCGTCTGAACACAATGTGGCGTGATATTCCCAGAGTTCCATGCCATCAAATCCGGCTTTCCGAAAGCGGTCAGTCCAGTCGCTTACCTCGTAGGTCGGTGTTTTGGGATCGCCCCAGCGGTTGAGGTCCAATAATATGGAGCCGATTAAAATTTGTCCATTGCGATTTGACATGTTATATCTCCTAAAAGCAACCACAGATTAACACCGATGAACACGGATGGTTACCGTGTTGCCAATCCCGCAATACTTGCAAGGGATGTACGCTTTAGCTGGTCAATGACACATGCTTTCGACACACGCAAATGTCGGACACAAAAAATCTTTCATCTGTGTGTATCTGTGTTCATCCGTGGTTGCTTGTCTAATATCAGTTATTTGTTCCAATTTCTCATCAACCGACGCCAGACTTTTATGATTTCATTTTTTTCCCGGATGGCATCCTCCCAGATGTCGGGGAAACAGGCGAGCGCGTATCCAGAACCCTGGGGTCCCAGTTCGGGTACGATATGGAGTATTTTGCCCGGTTTTGCGCCCTGTAACCACGCATTGAGGGCGGGTTCCAGGTAATTGGTTAACCAGATTTTGAAATCGCGATCCAGTCGCCCTTTGTCATTTGTGACCGGGGTCTGGCAATGGCTGCCGGTAAAGGGGCGAAAGTGGATGAGTTCGTGCATTTGCAAGAGGTCGGTGCGTTCAGACAATCGCTCCCAGTATTCGTGCGGGCGGAGTTGTTTGATGATTGCCGGGTGCGAGTGGTCGAAGTTCATTCGCAGTTTCTTTTTGTGTTTTTTTCGGTACGCATCGGCGAGTGCAAAGGCTTTTTCCGGCGTTTCTGTACATGTGTCGCGATGGATCTCGATTGCGGGTTTGACTTTGTGCTTTTTTCCGGCTTTGACGACTGCTCGCGCGACTTTTACCGCGTCTTTTGTTTTTGTGTCGTGATCGCACAATTGGACGTTGATGTGAACCACGCCTATGTCGGCAAATGCTTTCATTTTTGCGTCGGCTTCTTTTTTACTGCCCACATCTACCCCGCCTACCATTTCCAATCCCTGTTTGTGCAGTTCTGCGGCTAACTCGGCGTCGGCGCCAGACGACATGCCGTGAAATCCCGCTTCTTTCACTTTTCTCACTTTGGTCTGAATAGTCCAGGGATTTCTTGCAGATGGGTAATCTCTCAATGACCAGTCTGCGGCCATGATTTTAATTTTTGGTTTTTGAACGGGTTTTTTTGCCATATAACACCTCCGCATAATGTTTTTACATCGGCCCAATGCGTTCTGGACCTCTGTCCATTGCGAGCATTGACGCATCAAAGCTGCGTTGCATTAAGTCGAGTTTTACATCCGCGTGATCGGGACTGTCCCACAGATTGTCAAATTCGTCTGGATCCTCCTGTAAGTCGTAAAGTTCGCCCAGGCCGTGTCCGTGATAGACCACGAGTTTGTACCGACGGTTGCGATACATTGTGGCAAATGTTCCGTCGGCTTGATCGAGTGCATCGTAATATTCACAGCGCACGAAATCGCGGTGTTCGTCGGGGGGTTGATCACCGCTGAGCATGGGTGATAGAGAATGCGGTTGCATTCGCTCGGGTACTTCTATACCAGCGAGTTCCAACAAGAGGGGTGCTATGTCGCGCAATTCGACGAGTGCATCGCTTTTTTGTTCCGATTTTACGTAGCCCGGCCATGAGAAAATGAGTGGTACGCGCACGAGTCCTTCGTAAAAACGGCATCCCTTTTGAATCAGGCCGTGGTCTCCGAGAGTTTCGCCGTGGTCGCTGGTGAAGATAATCAATGTGTTGTCGCGCTGTCCAGTTTCTTCCAGTGCGGCTATTATGCGCCCGAGTTGATCGTCGATCAATTTGATCATGGCGTAATAGGCGGCAATGAGTGTTTTTGCGTCGCGTTTTCCGGCTGATTCAGATTCGTGCAATCCGCGCGTCGGTGTTCTGGGGATTACGGGGCTTCGTATATCCAGTTCATCGGGATGCCGCCCTTTGGACTGGAAGTCGATGGCTTCCAGTTTTTCCTGTTGCGCGAGATCGCTTTCTCGGAATAGCGGGCCGTTTACCTGTTCGGGATCGAACATTTCGCGGTACGTTGTGGGTGGGTTAAATGGCGGATGCGGGTCGTAGATGTTCACAGAGGCCAGCCAGGGTCCATCGCGCTGTTCGCTCAAAAATTCGATGGTTTTTTCCACACACCACGTTGTCTGGTGCAGTTCTGCGGGTACGCCGTCGGGGCTTTTGATGAGTTCGCCCAGGATTTCGCCTTTTGATCGTACCCAGTCGGCATAATCGTGTCCGGTTTCCCAATCGTCCCGAGGCGCGTGGCTGTATTGCCAGTAGCGGTATCCGTCATCTGTTCTTTTTTCAATGCGCCCATGCGCGCTCGATAAGTGCAATTTGCCGATTAGTCCGCAGTCGTATCCATTGTCTGCGAGTATTTTGGTGACCAGGGGGGGCGCATCTGGGAAATGCGAGTTGCCATTGCCGTTTACGTGTACGGCACTGGCGTATTGTCCGGTCAAAAAACTCGTCCGACTGGGTGTGCAAATCGGACTCTGGCAATAGGCATGGGTAAATGCAAATCCTTCGGCGATTAGTCGGTCGATATTGGGGGTATCCACATGGGGATTGCCCAATGCACCAATGGTGTCATATCGCTGCTGGTCTGTGCAGATCCACAAGATGTTTGGTTTTGTTCCTTTCATATATGCTCCTTTTTGCAATCTACTAATTTTACGCCTTTTTTCATCCATTCGCGCAGGCGCGTTGTGTCATTCACGGCTCGCAATGCGATGTTGCGGGATGCCTGATGGAGGTCTAATTTGCGGATTATGATTTCGTCGGTGAATATGCCAGCTTCGGTTATGACGTTGCCATTCGGATGGATGATTTTTGATTCGCCGTGGGAAGATCCCGCGCGGTTGATGTCCAGGGGGTCGGCAGGGGCGTTTGCCATGACGACGTAGATGTCATTTTCGGTTGCGCGGCTGATGGGCATGGCGCGATAGGCCGACAATTTGTGCTCTGAGGTGACAGAGCTTTCACAACTGGCGAAGAAGCAGATTTTTGCACCGGCTGCGGCGGGCAATCTCACGAGTTCGGGGTATCGAATGTCGTGACAGATTAAAAAACAACAGGGTATGCCGCACAAGTGATAAATAGGCAAGTGTTGCGCGGGTTCACACCATTTTTCACCCGCCAGATGTATTTTGCCATAGCGTCCCTTTACGGTGCCATCGCGATCTATGACGAGGAGGCTGTTGTAGCGGTGTTCGTTTTCGAGATGGGTGGAGCCGACGATTGCGGCAATGCCTTTTTCACGGCATACCTTTATAATTTGTTGTTCGGCTCTTTCAATGCGCGTTTGATCCAGGCTTGACCAGAAGTCGGGGCAGTTGGTATAGCCGTATAAAATCCCTTCGTGAAATGCGGCTATATCTACTTTTTCACGCGCACAGGTGTTTATACGGTCGATAATCTCACAGGTGTTTTTTTCGATGTTCTCATCGGCATGCATTTGACATGCGGCAACGCGCAACCATTTTTTGGACATTTTTTCCTCCGATCGATGGTCAGGCGCGAAATATAATGACTATTTTTTAAAAATGAAGGAATTTTTGGTTGTGGAGTAATATTTGGTTTGGCGTGTTTTGTGTGATATATTTTGGTGTTGGGATTGACAACTAATAACCGAAAGGATTCGTTTATGACTGGAATAAATCTGGAACGCTACAATATTACCAGGCCGCTTATTTTGCGCAATGCTTCGCCAGCGGTGCTTTACGAGGAGGCGCTGACCCACGAGACTGGATCGACTATTACGAGTACTGGGGCACTTATTGTGCGTTCGGGAGAAAAGACCGGGCGCAGTCCAGAGGATAAACGCATTGTGAATCATCCCGATAGTGCGGACGATATCTGGTGGGGTGAGGTCAATATTAAACTCGATGAGCGCACGTTTCTGATTAATAGAGAGCGGGCTATCGATTATCTCAATGTCTGCGATCGCATTTATGTGGTTGATGGGTACGCGGGCTGGGATCCCAAATATCGCATTAAGGTGCGGGTTGTTTGCGCCCGCGCGTACCATGCCCTGTTTATGCACAATATGCTTATGCGTCCCTCGCGTACAGAGCTTGAAAATTTTGGCGAGCCGGATTATGTCATTTTTAATGCTGGCAGATTTCCCGCGAACCGATATACGGCTGAGATGACTTCGACTACGAGTGTGGATGTGAGTTTTGAGTTGCGAGAGATGGTTATTTTGGGGACGGAGTATGCGGGTGAGATGAAGAAGGGTGTTTTCACGGTTCTGAACTATGTTTTGCCCAAGCAGGATATTTTGTCGATGCACTGTTCGGCCAATGTGGGTGTAGCAGGGGATACGGCGCTCTTTTTTGGCCTGTCTGGTACGGGAAAGACGACGCTTTCAGCCGAGCCTCAGCGTCGTTTGATCGGCGATGATGAACACGGGTGGAGCGATCGCGGTATTTTCAATTTTGAGGGTGGTTGTTACGCCAAGTGCATTGGTCTTTCACAAGCGCGCGAGCCGGAGATTTACAATGCGATCCGTTTTGGGACGGTGCTCGAAAATGTCGTTTTTGACGAGCATTCGCGCGTGATTAGTTACGATGATGATTCTATTACGGAAAATACGCGCGCGGCTTATCCCATTGAGTATATTCCCAATGCACAAATTCCATGTGTGGGCGGTCATCCCAGGAATGTGATTTTTTTGACTTGTGATGCTTTTGGGGTTTTGCCCCCGGTGAGCAAGCTCACGCCCGCACAGGCGATGTACCATTTTATCAGCGGTTATACGGCCAAGGTCGCGGGTACAGAGATGGGTATTACTGAACCGCAGGCTTCTTTTTCGGCCTGTTTTGGCGCGCCTTTTCTCGTGTGGCATCCGGGGAAATACGCCGAGCAATTGGCAGAAAAAATCCAGCAACACAATTCGGATGTGTGGCTGGTCAATACGGGATGGTCGGGCGGTGGCTACGGCGTTGGTAAGCGCATTACGTTGACGAATACCCGCTCTATTATTCGGGCGATACACAATGGTGCTTTGACAGATGTGGCGTGTGAGACAGATCCGCGCTTTGGTTTCGAGGTTCCAAAAACCTGTCCAGATGTTACGGGTAGTATTTTGTCGCCGCGTGCGACGTGGTCTAATCCTTCTGAATACGATGCGAGGGCTACATATCTGGCGCGGTTATTTAAGGAGAATTTCAAGCAGTTTGAAGATGGGATCAGCGATGAGATTCTGAAGGCGGGTCCTGTTTGAGGAGATTACAGGTAGGGGATGACGAGTGGGCCGTCGGGCAATACGGCTACGCGGGCATCCCGGGATTTTAGATGGTCGTGTATCGCTTTGTTGAGGTCGGGTATGATCTGTAGTTTGCAGGCGCGGACCTCGTCGCTGTTCATTTCGGTATAGACTTTTACGTTTACGCGGTCTAAGATGCCCGATAGAATTTGCGCCTGCCACTGGTCGAGGATGGGTTCGCGTGCATAGACCGATTCTATCACGTCTGCAGGTGTATGGCCTTCGCGCATCAATGCCGCAAAATTGCCGTGGTCGGGTACGCCATCGCTGCACGCACTGGCTACGAGGATTGTTCCGCCGTCGGTTACGATACGCGCTGCGGCTGAGATGCCTTTTACGGTTTGATACAGGTTTTGATCCAGGGGAAAGCCGCTGTTGGATGTGACGACCAGCGGGAAGGGTGTTTCGACAGGGACCATTGCCGAGGCTTTTACATCGGCGCATCCCTTTGCATGAGCGAGGGAGAGGTCGCCCGCGTAATATCCCGAGATTTTCTTTTCTGCATTGAGTGTCACGTTGAGCAAAAAATCCGGGGGACATAGTGCGACGCATTCTCGGATTTCCCGGTGTAGTGGGTTTTCGTGGAGTACGCCCCAGGTGCTGTTTGGGTCGGCGATGAGTTCGGCGCGATGGAGTCGGAAAATGGTTTCAATGCCCGCCACGCCGGGCGCGACGGCTTTTGGTCCGCCCGAGAAGCCCGCAAAGAAGTGCGGTTCGATAAATCCGAGGGCGATGCGCACATCTGCGTTGAGGTATTCTTTGTTCAAAAATACGGTTGTTCCATCCGCAGTTTTGCCCACCTGTTCGTTTTGCGTTTCGCTAAATGCATCGTGATTGACGATGCGTACGCGGCGAACCATCTCTTCGCCAAACATTTCGACAATTTCGCGCTTTGTATTTGGCCTGTGCGTGCCCGTGCCGATTAATACGGTTACCTGGTCGGGGGATACGGGCAGTTCTTTGAGTAGCCATGGGATCAGTTGTTTGTTGGGGACGGGACGGGTGCCGTCGGATGTCGCAATTACGACCCGGTCTGAAGGCTTGACTATTTCTCTGAGCGGTTTTGTGCCGAGAGGGTGGCGCACGGCTTTGTGAAAGAGCCGTTTGGGGTCTTCTAGTGCTGGTTCAAATGAGGGACGGATTACGTCCCAGTGCGCGAGTTTTGGATCTGTATCAACAGATACGGCTCCTCGGCCATAAGGTATGTCGATTTGTTTCATTTTTAGTCCCGTGCTAAAGCGTCTGCTGTTTGCAGGATGATTTCTTCTTCACCCTGATATGGCGCGGGTTCCCCGTAATACGGATAGGCATTGGGTTCGTAACCGCCTTCTTCGTATTGCCGCTCTGTACACAAATATCCCACTTCGTCGTTGGCATAGCCCACGGGCCACAGGTCCGCGCTGATGTCCCGCAGTCTTTTTTCCATTGCATGCCCAATTTCCTGTACGGGTTCGCCCGGTATGGTGATCAGTGCTATTGGTCCTACCTGTATCAGTTGCATTTCGGTGGGTTTTTCAGATGGGATGGTGCCTGATGCTGCCATGTCCAGTACTTCTCTTGCCCAGGGTCCTGTCAATAATTGTCCGCGTTCGCTTTCGTCTGCGGCCATTTTTTTTAGTTCGTCTTCGGGCATCAGATTGCCGAATGGTATGGCTATGTCGGTGCGGCGGGCAGATATACCTTGTGTACTTCTGGTGTTTAGTCCTGTAGCTATGCGGCATACTTCATCACCGAGTTCGTGACCACACGCGTCCAATTGTTCTCTGGTGGCGGATGCAAATCCCCCGGTTTCGCTCAGGATGGCGGGGCGGATGTTGCCAAAGCATCCGGGTAAGAAGAGTGCTTTGCCGCCGAGGGTTTGTTCAATTCGGTTGCGGGCTATGCCGGGGTAATCGGGCGAGATGATGCCGTTGGCGCCGCTCAATGTGGTTGGGTGACAGGCGTAGTGGAATAATGTGGCGAGGGGGGTGCCGTTTTCTCCTGTTACGTGTAAGACTCTTACGCGGCGATCGACGATTCCGCCGTAGTTCAAGGTCATGCTCGAGGCTCCGGGGAGCGGACGGCGGTTGATGTTGAAATGCGCGGATCCGCATCCCAGGCCAAGGGTTACGGGCTGGAGATTTGCGGCTGCTTCGGCTATGCACGCGGCGGTGGTTTCGACTATGCGATCCATATATTCGGGGTCGGGAGTCCCGCCCAAACACGGCAGTGTGGCGAGGGCGCAGTGCGTGTGGCTGCACGCTACCATTATGCTGTCTCCCGGGATAATATTTGCCACTTTCGCCCGGATTCGGTCAGTGGTGGCTTTTGTTATGCCGATGACGTCGAGTGTGGCAATGGCTATTTGTACATCTTCTTCGGCAAATACAACCGCCCGTACTTCCAGAGGGTAGAGTACGGAATGCGAGGGGTTGGTGTTCCAATGTCCCTGAAGTACTGGGCCGGGTTCGGGCGTGATGTCTCCGCTTGCAACGCCGCTCTGGATCATGGTATGTCTCCTTGAGAAAAAGCCTCCTGGTGTGCCTTTACGAGTTCTGCCATGCTATTGAATTGAAAATTGTAGTTTGGCATTTCGCCCGGGTCTATGGTCGCGCCGAAGCCTTCGTCGTTGAAGCGCCTGTAGATCCAGCAGGTGGCGAGTCCGTTTTTGTTTGCCGGGATGTGATCGTGGTATAAGCTTTCTGCGGTGTGTAGAATTTCCGATTTTTCAATGCCGAGCGATTTGAGGTGTTCCAGCATGTATTTGAAGTTTCGATCCGCAGGTTTGTACGATCCTATGTCTTCGGCCGTGTATATGGCGTCAAATTCAACACCGAGACGGTCGTTGCTGTATTTAAAGCTGTTGTTATCGACGTTGGACAGGATCGCGAGTTTGTAGTGCTTTTTGAGATATTGTAGCGCGTCGGGAGAATCGGAAAACGCTGGCCATTGTTTTATCGATTGACCATAAGCGGCGCACTCATCGGGCGTGACGGCGATGCCCCATTCTTCGGCGAGACGTTTATAGACGATGGCGAGGAGTTCGGAATAGCGCATGCCCGGCGTCCAGGCTTGTTGCGTTGATTCGTGTCGCGCGTGCGCTTGAAGGATTTCATTGCGCGACAATTTTCGTTCGACCTTTGATAGGAGCGGCTCCAGTCCTTTGATCATCCCGGTTTCCCAGTCGATGAGTGTGCCATAGCAATCGAATGTGAGGACTTTGAAATCGGTGAGTTTCATTTTTAATGACATCCCAGTTGATCGGCGAGGTCGTGAAAGTCATGGGCTATGATGTCGAAGTCCAGATCGGGGGGTAAGTCTTTTTTGGCGTTGGGGCCCCGTTCGAGGGGTCGGAATACGAATGCTGTTTTCATGCCGACGCCAGCTGCATGGTGCAGGTCGCCCTGATGGGCGGCGACCATCATGACTTCCCGGGGTTCACAACTGAGCAGTTCGATGGCTTTTAAATAGGTTTCGGCATCGGGTTTGTAATGCCCGGCCAATTCAGCGGATAAGATGCAATCCCAGGGTAGTCCGCCGTATTTGGCCATGTTGGCGAGTAGCGATACATTGCCGTTGGATAGTGTGGAGATCAGGTACCGCGATTTTAACCGCCATAAGCCGCCTGCGGCATCGGGCCAGGGGTCGAGGCGATGCCAGACGCGATTGAAGTCCGCGATTTCTTCTTCGGATAATCCCGAGATGCCGAATTTTTTCAGGAGTTCGTCCAGGATCATGCGGTGCAGGTCGTCGATTTTTGTCCAGGGCAATTCGCCCGTGCGGACGCGGTTCATCGATGGGCCATAGCCCCCGCGCCACGCATCGGCAAATGCAGCCCAATCGATGTCCAATCCCAGTCGCTCGCCCAATCGCTCGCCGTCGCGGATGACTGAACTGCGCCAATCGACCACTGTGCCGAATACGTCAAATGTCAATGCTTTGATTGTCATTTTTTGATCTCTACGGTACTGCGCCTACTGCTTTGTTCAAAGCTGGCATTAGTTCACGGGCGAATAATTCCATGCTGTATATCCAACTATCTTTGTCGTCCCAGTCGTAGCCCATTAGCACGAGCGTGCCAAAGGGTCCGGTTTCCTCGAACAGGTCCAGCAAGCGACGCAGTGCTTCATCGACGTCGCCAGCGATGATCTGTTCGGTCATCAAATAGTCCAGATTGCACTCGGAGTCGGGCATGTCCAGGTCGCGCTTGTACACCTGGCGCCCCAGGCCCCTGTCGAATAGGCGTCCGATGTATTCGTAATTTTTTGCCAGGGAATTGTGCCGCGCCTTTTTTACGGCTTCGGCCGTGGTGTCGGCGAGAAAGATTGAGCGGGCGATTTTCCAGTCGGTCCGCTGTGGTTGCCGTCCCACCTGCAGGGCGCTCTGCTCGTAGATCTGCCAGTTGTCGGCTACCACGTTGCCCGATATCAGGCAGGCGGAAAAGGGCTGGAAGCCGCGCTCGCCAGCTGTTTGCATGCTGTGTGAGTTGCGGCTCATTCCCGGCATGGCGATGGGCGGGTGGGGCTGTTGAAAGGGTTTGTGGATGAAGCCGATCTGGGTTTCCTCGTCAATATTGTCTTTGAGCTGGAATTGCCAGTATTTCCCCCGGTGCTCGTAGGGTGGATCCGATGTCCATAAATTGAGGATGGCGTCAATGGCTTCCCCGGTCATTGCGCCGCCCGATTTGGGATCCAGGCCGTACAGTTCCTGGTCTGAGGTGACACTGCCCGGGCCAAAGCACAGATTGAGTCGGCCTTTGGACAGGTGATCCAAAAAAGATAGACGACTGGCGACATAGGCGGGGTGGTGCAGGTTCAAACAGACCGGTGCCGGTCCCAGGCGGATGCTCTGGGTCTCACCCAGGGCGCGCCCGATGAAAATTTCGGGCGTGACAATGGTTTCGTATTTCATGGTGTGGTGTTCGCCGATCCAAAATTCATCAAAGCCCAGTTCTTCGGCTTTGACAACGAGTTCCAAATCCTCGTCAAATCCCTGACTCAACGGCTTGTCCGGGGCGTGGAAGGGCATGATGAACATACCGTATTTGATGGGTTCCATAGAGGTGCTCCTCCCTGCGGGTTTTTATCCCGATCCGTATTTGTTCACGATCACCAGATTAGCGGTCTCGGGGTGGATGAATTTTACGAGTAGCGAGACGCGATTGTCTTCGTCTAACAGGTTCCAGAATACATCGGCGGTTTGCTGTATGTCGTCGAATAATTCGACGGCATACGGCTCTCCTTGGAATGAGGGCAGGGGATTGCCGTCGTCTGTATATGTTGTGATGCAGTGGCCCGTGCCGGGGATCGCGGTTTCATAATTGAAGAATTGGCGCAAACAATAGCGCGCATCACCGCCAACGGTTTTTAAGACCGATAGTCGATAGGCTTGCGCGTCGCCCAGGTCGGTAAGGCCAGAGATGCGCGGTGTGAAATTGGGGGCGTCGGGTTCATAAGTGCGGGTTTTGAGGGCTGATTCAAAAGAGCCGCCGTTTTGCAAGGTATGGACGATGGTGTCGGTCTGATCGCCATTTGTGACGATATGCGCGTTGCCCAATACGCGGATGGGATAGTACATGGTCAGTGGATCAATGTCATGGGATTTATCCACAGTGTCGGTTTTTACCGCATCGCCTTCTCGCACAAATACGCGGTTGCGACTGCTGGGACTGCGCCCCATGATCCAGTAGATCTGAACCATACATGAGGTATCAGGAGTTTGCCCTATTACAATACCACGACCGGGATAGGTGGCGTTTTTTAAACGATCCATGTCGGCATCTATGGTCATTTTGCCGTCACCCCTTCTTCGGGTAATAGGACGAATCGCGCGTAGTTTTCCAGGTTGAAGTATTGCTGTGTTGATTTCTGCACGTGTTCTGCTGTGAGTTTTTTGATGACTTCGTCTTCGTATGTCAACCACGCCATCAAGTCGATCTCATTCTGGTAATACGTACTCAGCGTTCTGCGCCAGTAGCCGTTTTCTTTTTTGTTCGTTTCTCGACCCCGCAGATCCATTTCGGTCACTTTGTCGATGTAGGATTGTTCGACGGGTTTTTGTTTCATGCTGTCAATTTGGGCAAAGACGAGTTGTGTCAATTCTTCCAACCGTTCGGGATCGCATCCAAAGCTGATTGAGATGCTGTATCGGCCTTCGGGCCAACGCGAGAGAGATGTGCGCACGCCAACGCCGTACGTGCCGCCCTCGTCTTCTCGGAGTAATTCTCGAAGTTTTATCTGCAAGACGTCGCCCATTGAGCCAAAGACATACCGCCTGAATCGATCGTTGTAATCAATGGGCCCGGTGAAGATCAGCCGTGTGCTACTTTTGGGTTCTTGTCCCCGTTTCACTGTTTTTTCAATGACGCCTTTTGGTGCTCTGACGCCTGTGTCGCGCCAGGTTTCTCCGCGATTGAGTGCGGGTAATCCGCCGAGATAGGTTTCTATCAGGGGTTTTATTTTTTCTGGCTCAAAGTTGCCGACAAATACAAATGTGAAGTCACTGGCATCGGCAAATCGGTCTTTGTAAAATGCCAGCGATTTTTGCAGGTCCATTTCCCCCAGTATTTCGTTTGATAGCGGGCGCGATCTGATGTGGTATTGAGACATGGTAACTTGAATTGTATCGGAATAAGCTGTCGTTGGTCTCATGTCCCGGTTTTGCAATATGCCTCGATAGCGGTCCAGTAGTGCTTGAAATGCCAGAGAGTCTGCACGCGGTTCTGTGAAGATGAGATGTATGAGTTGGAACATGGTTTCTATGTCTTCGGGAGACGCGCTGCCCGATACGCCCTCGCTGAGGCTGCTGATGCGGGGCGATACGCGCACGACTTTGCCGGCGAGTTTTTTATTGAGTTCAATTTGATTGAATTTTCCCAGACCGCTTTCCATTATGGCTGATGTCGCTGTGGATGCCGCCATGTAATTTTCATCGCTTGATAGAGAATGACCGCCCGGGCTGAAGGATGTGAATAGGATTTCATCGTTTTTGAAGTCCGTGGGCTTCATGACGACTTTTACCCCATTGCTCAAGGCCCATTCTGTGACGCCAAAGGTGTCGATTGTTGTTTCGCGTACGACCTTTCCCGGCGTTGGGATATTCGCGATGAGGGGGTCGTCGGATACATCTTCCACATAGGGTTCAACCTCTTTTTGCTGGACTTCGTTGATTATGTTCAGCAAGTCCGCTTCGGACGGAACAGCGAGACCATCTTTCTCGGGTGCGGTGACTACGATGACGCGGTTTTTGTCGGTGATCCATTCGCCGACGAGGCGGTTGATTTCTTCGACTTGAATGCTCGGGAGTAATTTTTGAAATAAATCGCGTTCGATTTCAATGCCCGGAATGGGTTCGCCTGTCAATATGTGACGGATGTATTCCGATGCAAAACCGCGCGAACGGCGTCTGTCGCGCTCGCGATAAGATTGTTCGATGCTGCGCAACATGTTGGTTTTTAGGCGATCTACTTCGGGTTGCGTAAATCCGTGGCGTTGGACGCGAATGGCTTCTGTTAAGACGGCTTCCAGGCCGCGTTCAATTCCCCCTTCTTTGACGCCTGCGCCCAGGATGTATGCAGCTTTGGTTCTGACGAGGTTTCCGCGGCCGGAGCCTGCGCCCAGAAATGGTGGATCGGGCTTTTTGGTTATTTCTCTAAATCGCTGATTGAGCATGCTGTTGAACATGTTGCGAATGAGCATGCTGCGATAATCTTCCACGGTACCTTCGGGCGCGACATCTTGCATGAAATAGATATCGATGGAAGATTGAGAATTTTCCGGGTCGGTTGTAATCGCAAATAGGGTTTCACCGTGGTCGGGAACCGTATAGGCGGTTCGGGCACGCGGGTTCTCTGCTTTTGGTATCGGGTCAAAGGTCTTTTTGATCAGGGTTTCAATCGCGTCTGTTTCAAAGTCTCCCACTGCAATGATAGCCATGAGGTCGGGTCGATACCAGTCGCGATAAAAGCGCGTGAGGGATTCGTGCTTGAATGTGTCGAGTAATGCTTTTTTGCCGATGGGCAAACGCTCGGCATAACGCGAGTCTTTGAGCAAGACCGGCAATTGTTTGTCGCGCATGCGCGCTCTGGCTCCGCGTCCCGAACGCCATTCTTCTATGACCACGCCCCTTTCTTTTTCTATTTCTTCGGGGTCAAATTTTACCCGATGCGCCCAGTCGCCCAGGATGCGAAATGCTTTTTCCATTACTTCGGTGCTGTCTGTGGGCATGCGAAGCATATAGACGGTCTCGTCAAAACTCGTGTAGGCATTTAAGTGCGCGCCAAAGCGCATGCCAATGCTTTCGAGGAAATCGATTATTTCCTGTTTGGGGAAGTTGGCCGTGCCATTAAATGCCATGTGTTCGGCAAAGTGCGCCAGTCCCTGCTGATCTTCGTCTTCCAGAATGGATCCCGCATTGACTACGAGGCGCAGTTCAGCGCGGTTTTCCGGTCGTTTGTTCTCCCGGATTACGTAGCGAAGCCCATTTGCCAGTTTGCCCGTTCGCACAGCAGGGTCGATGGACAAGGTGGGTGATGGCGGCGGTTGGGGGGCTGGTGGTTGAGGTGTTTCAATTTCTGTCTGCGTTGTTGCACACGAGGTTATGATACACGTACAGCAGAGTAGAATAACGTAGTTCCTGATCATGATGTTCCCTTTTATTTGATATTATTCCGGACGCCAGACCGCATCCAGTTTTCGATGTGTAAATGTTCTGGCATTTTCGCCGATGTAATCGTCCGCAATATGTCCGTTACCTGTTACTACGTATTTGTAGATGACGAGGCCTTCGAGGCCCACGGGTCCGCGGCTGTGCAGGCGGTTGGTGCTGATGCCCACTTCGGCGCCGAGGCCATAGCGAAATCCGTCGGCAAACCGGGTTGACGCATTGTGTATGACGGATGCCGAATCCACGGCTTGCAAGAATCTTTTCGCGGCTTGCTGGTTTTCGGTTATGATCGCGTCGGTGTGGTGGCTGCTGTATTCGTTGATGTGGGCAATTGCTTCTTCGACCGAATCGACGACTTTGACCGATAGGACATAGTCGAGGTATTCGGTTGACCAGTCGCTGTCACTGGCCGGGGTCAGGGCATCTGCGCTGGCGGCGAGGTCCAGGGTGCGGGCGTCGCCGCGGATCAAGACGCCTTCGTCGGTGAGTTGTTGTATTGCCGTGGCGAAAAAGTTCCTGGCGATTTCGGCGTGTACCAGCAGGGTTTCGGCGGCGTTGCAGACGGCTGCGTACTGCGTCTTGGAATCGATGGCGATGCGCACGGCTTTTTTCAGGTCGGCGTCTTTATCCACGTACACATGGCAGATGCCGTCGGCATGCCCCATGACGGGGATTTTTGTGTTGTTCATGATGTGTTGTACGAATTCATTGCCGCCGCGCGGAATGATCAGGTCGATGAGGTCGTGTAGTTCGAGAATGCCCGCGACTTCTTCTCGCGTTTCCAGAAGGTGCATCCATCCTTCGGGGATGCCGTCCAGGTCAGCCGTTGCAGCGACCATGATTTCGGCCAGTGCGCGGTTACTGTGAAATGCTTCGCTGCCGCCTTTGAGCATGATGGCATTGCCGGATTTTAGACATAGTGTCGCGATTTGCACCAGCGCGTCGGGGCGCGATTCAAAGACCACGCCTATTACGCCTATTGGGACGGTTACGCGATAGAGGTTGAGGCCTTCGTCCAATTCGGTCGCGGCCTGCGTTTTGCCAATGGGGTCTTCTTGGGCTGCGACACTGCGGACGCCAACTATTATTTCACTGTCCAGCTTTTCATCATCTACTTTCAGGCGCTTGATCAGGGGGAGGGTGATTTCTCCCTGTGCCAGCATTTTTTCTGCCGCTGTCTGATCGCGTTTGTTGGCTTCCAAAATGTGATCGCGATTAGCATGCAATGCCTGTGCTATGGCCTCGAGCGCGGCATTGCGCTGTTTTTCCGTTGCCTGACTCAATGCGAGTGCAGCCTGCCGCGCGGTTCTCGCCGCAGCTTTGATATCATCTGCCATGTTTCCTCCTGATTGGCCTGGTCGCTACACCAGTTTTGAAAGGATTTCTGATGGAACGCGCGATTGTAGAAAAGGATACGTTTCAATGAGGCGAGCAATGTCGGCCAGATCTTTTTGCCGTTTGCTGCTGCGTCGGTCCGTATCCATCGCAGCCCATATTTTGCCCTGTAATGTATCTTCAAGACGAGCAACTGGCAGTTCAAGGCCGAGTATTTCGCGCGGTGCAGCGCGATCTGGAAAATCAAAATATCGCGCATCTGTTTGAATTTGTACGCGTAAGTCGGACCCTTTTTGATACACGTTGAGGCTATGGGGAAATTGCTTTACCTCAAAGTTCGCTTCCAACAAGGCTACAACTTGTTTGAATTGTGCAATAGCGACAACCAGATCGAGATCCAGGCTGACCACTGGCTCTACATAGGCATTGACGGCTTGCCCACCAATTACGCAATACGCAATGTCGTGTTCTGCCAATAAAGTGATCAGGTTCTCTAAAAAATGGCTGTGATCCATTGTCACTGTTTTCCAAAAATTGAGTGCGTGCATAGCATTTGCCTGTGAGAATAGCGGTTATCCCTTCCGCTCAGCCCCTTCCGATAATGGCGAACACGCCCCTATGCTAAAAGAATTGCCGCTTTGTGTCAATCCATCGGCTGATTGTGACCTTTTGTCGGGTGAAGAACGATACGCCTTCGGTGCCCTGTACATGTAAATCGCCGAAGAAGGAATTGTTCCATCCGGAGAAGGGGAAGAATGCCATGGGCGCGGGGACGCCGATGTTGATACCGACCATGCCTGCGTTTACTTCGTGGCGAAATTTGCGCGCGGCTCCGCCACTGGATGTGAACAATACGGCTGCGTTGCCGTATCCGCTGGCGTTGCACCGGGCAATGGCTCCCTCCAAGTCGTCTGTGTGCATGGTCGATAATACGGGTCCGAAGATTTCTTCTCTCGCAATGGACATCTGGGGTTTTACACGATCGAAAATTGTTGCGCCCAGGTAGAAGCCATGTGGTGTTTCTTCGACCTGTATATTGCGGCCATCTACGATTAATTCTGCGCCTTCTCGCAATCCGTTTTCGATATGTTGATGGATGCGGTCCAGGTGCGTTTTGGTCACTACTGGTCCCATATCTACACCGGGGTCGCGGTCGGTTGGTCCCACCCGAAATTCGCGTGCGGTTTCACTGAGCGGTTCCAGGAAACGGTCGCCTGCACCTTCGGCACAGACGAGTACGCTGCCGGCCATGCACCGTTCTCCGGCACAGCCATAAGCAGATCCCATGACGGCAGCTACGGTTGAGTCCAGGTCGGCGTCGGGCAATACGATTAAGTAATTTTTTGCGCCACCGGCTGATTGTACGCGTTTGCCGTTGCGGGTGGCTGTTTCATAGACATAGCGCGCCACAGGTGTTGATCCGACGAATGAAACGGTTTTGACTTCGGGATGGGCGAGTAGTGCATCTACCGCGTCTTTTCCGCCGTGTGCGATGTTGAATACGCCGGGCGGCAATCCGGCTTCGGCCAATAATTCGCCAATTCGAATCGCGCTCAAGGGTACGCGCTCCGATGGCTTTAATACGTAGGTGTTGCCACATACCAGGGCGATGGGCAATGTCCACATGGGTACCATAGATGGGAAGTTGAATGGCGTTATACCTACAGATACGCCTATAGGTTGTCGGATGGTGTCACAATCTATTCCCTGTGCGATATTTTCCAGCGAGTCGCCCATCATGAGAGCAGGCGCACCACAGGCAAATTCTGCGACTTCTATCCCGCGTCGAATTTCGCCTCGCGCATCTTCTATGGTTTTGCCGTTTTCGAGGGTTACGAGTTGGGCCAGTTCTTCGAAGTGGGTTTCCATGAGTGCGACAAGCCGGAACATTACGCGCGCGCGGTCAACGGCCGGTGTATTTGCCCATTCGGGAAATGCGTCTGCGGCTGATTGCACTACGCGATCTATTTCTGACGCGCCACATAAGGGCGTTGCGGCTATTTCTGTTCCATCCGATGGGTTGTAAACCGGTACTTTTTCCGTTGTTTCAGATGCCACCCATTCGCCATTGAGGAATAATTTGACTGTCTCGACCATGATTATCTCCTGTGCTCACTCCGATCCATGTTGTCGAAATTTTGGTGCTTCGCCGGGTACGGGCGAGTTGTCAAATGCGCCCCGATGAATTACGGCTTCTTTGCCACCCAGAGATTCAATCATTTCTCGTTGCGAGGTTTTGGCCCGAGTATCCACAGTTTCGGGATCGATGAGGTCGCGCAATTCGCGTTCGAAATTTTCCAGGACTTCCCGATGTTCGGGCGACTGCGCGAGGTCGCGGCATTCTTCGGGGTCGTCTATTGTATCGAATAATTGCGGCGGATTATTGACGTGATATATGTATTTGTATTGTCGATTGCGCAACATATACGCCCCGTGCTGTGCGCCTATGGCGTGGTATTCGCTAAATACCGTGCGGTCGCGGTCTTCTTCTCGTGCAATGGTCCACAGTGATTCGCCCGGCAAGTCCGCGTCTGCTTCGGTTTGTTGCGCGCCCACGGCTTCTAAAATTGTCGGGAAGCTATCGATGAGCGAGACAGGTGTTTCCACGACTTTGCCCGCGGGGACGTCGGGACCTGCCATCAAAAAGGGTACGGCGGCCGATTCTTCATACATGGTAAATTTGCCGTATATGCCGCGTCCACCCAGGTGCTCACCGTGATCTGTTGTGTAGATTATGCGGGTTGTGTCGGTTAGTTCCAGTTCGTCCAGGGTGTTTAGCACCCGACCAATTTGGCTGTCCAGATATGTGCATACGCCGTAGTACGCGGCATTTAGTTGTCGCACGATGGCTTCGGGGAATTGGGGATCAAATGTGAAGAATCGCCTGAAGTAGTCCATTGCGGGATGGTCGGGCCAATCCTCTGTGCGCCATTGCGGCGGCATGGGCAATTCGTCCGGGTCGTAGATGTCGTATGCGTCTGGCGGCGAGATATACGGCGGATGTGGGCACACAAATGATAAAAACAGGCACCAGGGTTTTTCGTCGTGCCAATGCTCTTGTAACCACTTTATCGCGTTGTCTGCGTTGCGCTGGTCGTATTGTAAATATGTCGAGTCGCCCGGTCCCGCTTCTCGAATTCCCGGTCGTTTGTTGCGATAGGGCGGCTGTTCCCGGATACAGGCCAGTATGTCGCCCATGCCATCGACGACGTTTAATGGTTCGATTTCTTCGGTGAAGCCGTGATCCGTGCCCTGGCCCTTAAAGTGCAATTTGCCAATTGATGTGGCGTTAAAATCCTGCTCGCGCAAGCGATGATGCCAGCTTGGCGTGTCTCCGATGTATGGATGTCCATTATCCCAGTTGCCTATCTGATGTACGTAGCGTCCCGTGGCCAGAGATGCACGCGCCGGTACGCAGATTGGGCAGTTGGTGTAGGCATTGGTAAATCGCGTGCCCTGTTCGGATAGCCGATCCAGGTTGGGCGTTTGTACTGTCGGGTGACCATAACATCCGAGTAGATTGCGGTTGTGTTGATCGGATATGATGTAGAGCATGTTTGTCGATTGCATAAAGACCTCATTTTTTCCATAAATTCATTACGGCACCATTTGTTCCAAAGACGGGATCGGAAGCGGGCATTGGTACTTTGGGGATATTTTCCAGCGCGTGTTTGTGTTCACGGGCACTTTCTCGACACAGGTCCGGGTGCTGTCCATCGGGATATGCGCCTACGACTAATAGATCTGAACTCGCGCCCAGATTTTTGTGTCCCACGCCCGCGGGAATTACCATGACATCGCCAGGTCCGATTGTCAAGCGCGCGCCCTGTTCACCGCCCATGCACACTCTGGCACTTCCCTGCGCTATGCCCAGTACTTCGTGTGCTGTGGCGTGGTAGTGGTGAAAGGAATAAATGCCGTTGCGCCACGAACGCGACCAGCGATTGGCGGCAAATACCTGCTCAAATACCCGCGCAGGGTCTTCTTCGGGCAATGATAGAGCAGCTTGATAGACTATGAGTGGGAATGCGCTATTTGGAACCACACCGTCGTCTCGAAAATAGTGAGGTGTTATTTGCACATCTTTTTGGACGAATTCCATAATTTTCCTTTCGCGTGGGTTCAAGGGGTTTTAAGTCATTGTCCTCATTACCTCGATGCACTTAGCTACCTGTTTCTCAGGGGATGGGGCATTATTTTCTTCTTCCAATACCAGCCAGCCAGTAAATCCTTGTAGCGCGTTTTGTAATGCTGATAGATCTAATACGCCTGTGCCCAATTGTGGTCGGACTGCATGGCCTGCAGCGTCTTCTGAATGGTCTGCGAGGTGGATGATGTGTAGTCTGTCTGAGAGTTCTCTGACCAATGAGATTGCGTCTTTGCCCGCCCGTATGTGGTGCCCGGTGTCAAAGGCGAATCCGACGTATGACGGTTCGGTAGATGATGCGAGTTTGACCAGGCCTTCTTGTTCAGATTCCCACCAGTGGTTGTGATAGGCGAGTTGGACGCCTTTGGGCGCGCAGTATTCGCCCAGGAGGTTCAGGCCTTCTGCGGTTTTTTTCCACATTTCGTCTGATACAGTTCCCTGAGTTGGACGCCGTCCGCTGCAAACGATGTACTGTCCGCCAACAGTGGATACAAAGTCGGCGATCTGATCCCCCTCGATTCTGATTTGTTTGCGCGAGGATTCATCCCAGTGCGCGGCGCCGTAATGCGCGCCTATCAGTTCGAGATTGGTTTCGAATAGGATGCGTTTGAATGCTTCGGGGGCTTGAAAATAGCGCTCCAAATTTTTCCAATTTGCTTCCAGGCCCTTAAAACCAAGGTTTCCGATCTGGTGAACTACTGAGAGGAAGTCCGTTTCGTTGGGGTATATTCCTTTGCCAAATGATCTCGCCTGACATCCGAGTTTCATTTTGTTTTCCTTCGGTAAAAAAAGCGCGAATAGACGAATAGACGAATGGCAACACTGATTCTGGGAGGATGGGCGGGGTTCGTAGATTCGTAGATTCGCTGATTCGTCAAAGCTCGACTGTGATGGCTTTTCCCTCGCGGGAAGAGAAATACGCGCCTTCGCTTACCGCTACTTGTGCGAGTCCGTCTCGCAAGCTCGCTCCGGGCGATACATCCGTTCGCCCTTCTTTCACGCATTGCGCGAAGTGCGTCCACATGTCGGTCGGCGGCTGTCCCGAGCCCGTCCATTCGCCTCTTTTTAAATCAATCGGCGTTTTGTCTTCGTTAAATCCGAGGTGTGTCACGTATCGGATCCGATTGCGTTCTGTCGCCGAGATATTTCCCCGCAAGCCCGCCATCTGATAGATGTTCTGCATCTGGATGCCCGCCATGCTGCCCGTCATGCACACGATTTGCCCGTTTTCGCACCGGGTTGTGATGTTGACAAATTCTACGGCGTCTTTGTCGGGTTTGAACAGGCCGCAACGCTCGTGTCCCATGACTTCTACGGGCAAAGAGCCGGTCCACCACAAAGCCAGGTCCATGGTGTGTGAGAGCGCGTCAAGGATGCCGCTGTAGTGTTCGGGAAAGAAATACTGCGGGTTAAAAAATCCGCGCTGAAGTGTTACATTGGTTTGTATCAGGTCGATCTGTGAGGCAAGGGCTTTCATTTCCTGGGCAAAAGCCGTGAAGCGAGATTGATAGCCCACCATTGCTACGACGTTATTTTTTTCTGCAAGTTCACAAATTTCTACGCCCGATTCAATGCTGTCGCAGTATGGCTTTTCGACCAGAAATGGTTTGCCTGCCGCGGCGGCATCGCGCATGACGCCTGCGTGGTGTCGCGTGTGCGTTGCTATTGCCAGGGCGTCGATGTCGTCCCGTGCGATGACTTCCCGATGGTCGAGTTCGTATTTTACGTTGAAATTTTCAGCCGCGTTTTTGGCGCGTTCTTCATCCAGGTCGCACACGAGTGCGAGTTCGGCTTCATCGCATCCCAATAGCTCGCGTGCATGCGACGGCCCGCGCTGTCCTGTGCCAATGACCGCTACGCGAATTTTGTTTGACATAATACGCTCCTTTCATCCGTGAACATGATTTCGGGGTAAGAAATAACCACCAATCTCTCAATACGTCAACAAAAATAGCCTGTTCTGTCTTGACAAGTGCTCAGATGTGTCAGTACTTTTAGTTTTAACAGGTATTAAAACACCTATTAAAGTAGATATGGAGGATTAAATGAGCGATATAGGTGGAAAAATAGGTGCTGCACCCATTACGGCACCGGGCTGGACTGGAAAGTCCAGAGAAGGTGTTGCAATTGTCGATTGCGATGTACATCAAAATTTTCGCCGTCCGGAAGATTTGTTGCCGCATCTTTCCAAGTTCTATCAGGAGCATCTCTACGATCAGGGTTTGCATCTGCCCGGCGGTGGATATCCCAATATGCCTTTCCGCGCCAATCGACCGGATTTGAAAGATCCGGATCTCAAAGAGCGGGATTTCAATTTTTCCGTTGAGTTTTTGCAGAAGGAGCATCTCGACCGCTGGCATATCGATTACGCGCTTTTGACGGGTCCACCGCCTTTTTACGGGTATTCGGGTTTGCCGGATCCGGATTGGGCGGCTGCGCTGTGTCGCGCGTTCAACGATTGGACGATTGAGCACTGGCTCAGTCGCGATGACCGTCTCGTCAATGCGATTCTCGTTTCGCCTACCGATCCGTCTCAGGCGGTCGATGAAATCAACAGGCTGGCGCATCGCGAAGATACGGTTGCGGTGATGGTGCCGATGGGTACGATGATGCCTTTTGGCAATCGCTTGTACCATCCGATATGGGAGGTGTGTGAGAATCACGGGTTGCCGGTGGTTTCTCATGTGGGCGGCGGTGGGGGAGCGACGCGGACTGTTCCGACTCCGGTGGGTTTTCCCACGTATTATATGGAGTCCCGGATGAGCCGACCGTATATGGCGAGTTCCCACGCGGCGTCGTTGATCTGCGAGGGTGTTTTTGAGAAGTTTCCAAATTTGAAGTTTGCGCTTATTGAAGCACAGCAGTTTTGGGCTGTTCCGCTGATGTGGCACATGGATTCGGATTGGAAGGCGTTGCGCGATCAGACGCCGTGGCTCAAGCGTTTGCCGAGCGAGTATTTTCGCGACCATATTCGGGTTGGTTCACAGCCCCTGCACGAGCCTGAGCGACCCGAGCAGATACACCAGATGCTGGATATGTTACACGCGGATGAGACCCTTATTTATTGTTCGGATTTTCCCCATTTTGACTGGAATGATCCCGTGACGACATTTCCCAGGTTGGCAGCGGATTTGCACCAGCGCATTTTTGCCGATAATGCCCTGGAGATGCTGCGTATGGAGGTTGTGTAAATGGCGCGTATTGTAGTTGCCAGGGTTTCGGAGATCCCGCCCGGTCAGCGCAAAATTGTGGTGCCATTTCGCGGGCGCGCCGGGATTGGCATTTTTAATGTGGGGGGGACGTTTTACGCGGTTCGCAATATTTGTCCGCATAAGAATGGTCCGCTTTGCACAGGGACACTCGGCGGTCGGGTGACGACCCTGGCGCCGCCTTCGGCGGGAGAAGGCGAGATTTCCATTGATGGCGATGGCGAGATTCTGCACTGTCCGTGGCATCAGTGGTCTTTTGAGATTTCAACGGGACGCTGTCTGGTGGATCCGGAGGTGTATGTCAAGACCTATGCGGTAGAGATTGACGGCGATGATGTGGTCGTCACTTATGATGACTAAGGTCGTTATGGCACGCGCTCAACCTTTAGAGGATGTATCCGAACAAAAACGGCCGGTTATTACCGTGCGGGCGGTTGTATTGGGCGTGGCTACGGGGGTTTTGCTCAATACTTATACGAATTACACGGGCATGGTGCTCGTCAATAGTGCGCTGGTCAAGTCGCAACTCCCGATGTCTGTGTTGCTGCCTTTTGTGGGATGGATTGGCGTCAATCTCGTTCTCAGATTTTTTTGGCCCCGCATTGCGCTTTCCAGTTCTGAACTCGTTTTGATTTACAGTATGTCGTGGATCGTGGGGACAATTCCCGTTGCGGGATGGGCCACGTACTGGGGCGGTATTGTCAGTTCTCCTACTTATTATGCTTCGCCGGAAAACCGATGGGAGGAGTTTCTCTTCGATGTTATGCCCTGGTGGGTATTGCCCCAGGTGTCGGAGGGGTCCATAACGACCTTTTACGAGGGCTTGCCGCCGGGCGAGAGCATTCCGTGGGGCAGTTGGGTAGGCACACTTTGCTGGTGGTTCAGTTTGTCTATCGCGCTTGTGGTGGCCGCGCTTTGTGTTTCGGTTATTTTTCAGAGGCAGTGGGAAGATGCCGAAAAGTTGACGTTTCCTCTGGTGACTTTTCCCGTCGCGCTGACCGAGGGTTTTGACGATAGAGAGCGCATTCCCGCGATGTTTAAAGACGGTATCTTTTGGGCGGGTGTTCTGGTTGTGCTGCTGGTTTATGTCTATAATATCATCACGTATTTTGCGCCTAATTTGCCCCATATGGGGATTTACGATTCGGTGCGTATCGCGAATAAGGATGTTATTATTGCAGAACATTTCCCGCCTTTGAGGCTGCGTATTATGCCGCCCGTTATCGGGCTGACCTATTTGTGCAATCTCGATATTCTTCTTTCTTTTTGGGCATTTCGACTTTTTGCGATTTTGAAAGAGGGATTTATCAATCGCGTTGGATATACGGTGGGCTATACGGGTCAGCAGGCAGATGCGTATGAGATTCTGCTTTTGGAATCCCACGGGGCTTTTGTTTTTCTCGCGCTGTGGTCGGTGTGGATTGCTCGGGGGCATTTGCGCAGGGTGTTTCAGGCGGCGATGGAAGGCTGTCGGTCTCCCAAGGATGATGGTCTTATTCCCTACCGGTTCGCGCTTGTGGGGTTGGGACTTTCTACGGTTTTTGTCGTGGGGTTTGTCACGTATATGGGGCTTTCGTTGCCCCTTGCGATTCTTCAGGTGGTGCTTCTCTATATTGCCTATTTTACTATTGCGAAATACACGGCGGCGAGTGGGTTCTCCTATTTGTTTCCAGTGGCGGTCCGGGGTGGGCGAATTATTGAGAGTCTGATTGGCTATTCGACGTTTACGCGCAAGGAGGTCGTTGGTCTGGGTCTCGTCAATTCCAATATGTTTTTTGGGAATTACCGCATTCCGGTCTGGCCCTCGCTGCCCCACCATCTCAAGCTTTTTTCGTCCGAAGTGAGACGGAAGCGGGTTGTTTGGACGATTTTTCTGGCTTTTTCGACGTGTTTTTTCGCGTCTATGCTCTATACGATTTATCTGGGTTATGACAATGCGGCGCAGAATTTGGGGTTGGGTGGATTTCAAGGTGGTAATCGGAATCTCTATAATCGCATGGTTTCAATTATTGTGCAGGCCGATAAGACTGTGTTCGATCCGGCTAAGGCGACTGTGTGGGTTCTGGGCGTGGTTTTTGCCGGTTTGCTCACGCTTTTGCGAAATCGCGTGCCCTGGTGGCCACTGCATCCGATGGGACTGGCTTTTCAGATTAGTCTGGGGTCGAGGACTTATGCTTTCAGTATGTTTCTGACGTGGTCGGCCAAGCATATGATTCTGCGGTTTGGCGGTATCCCGCTTTACAATCGCGTGCGTCCGTTTTTCTTTGGTCTCGTTGTTGGATATGTGACGGGGTGCGCGCTTTCTTCGCTTGTGGATTATATCTGGTTTCCGTCAACGCCGCACTGGACGCATGGATGGTAGAAGTGTGAAAAGGAGAATAAAATGGAGATTAAATCAGAAGATACTATGGATGCTTATATCCGCGCGGGCGAGGAGATGGCATTCTCACTGGGGAATCGCGGTGCTATCAAGTTTAATGCGGACGGTACGCTGTATGAGGATATTGTAGAGGCGTATTGGCGCGTGGGTTTTTATGTGTTTGAAGGTGCGCTGGGCGATGAGGAGCTCGAAGATTTGCAGGCGGATCTGGCGCATGCGTTTGCGCGGGCGCCGCATACTAAAGATGCGCTGGTCGATTCAATGGGCCGCAAAGCACTTGGATCGGATTTGGCGCGACAGCCTTTTCGTTTTGTCAAACCGCTGAGCGATCCCGTGGGGGGTACATCGAGCAATAATGGGCGGCATCCGGCCAGGATGTCGGAGCCAGAGCCTCCGGCTGATGCGCCGGATTATGTGATTTCCAATATCGCTGCGCCATTGCAAATTATGGATTCTTGTTTGCGGCTTTATGGTCATCCCCAACTACTGTCTGTTGCAGAGCAGATCAATGGACCGGATTTCACGCCGTTTACGGAGTCTGTTATTGTCAAGCAGCCGGGGCTGGGTGCATCGGTGGCCTGGCATCAGGATGGCACCACGCAGTGGGATAGGTCCGATTGGGATGAGGGGACGCACGGGTTTAATTTTATGGCTCAGCTTTTTGGTAGTACAGCGGCCAATGGGGTTTGGGTTATTCCCGGGTCGCACAAGCAGGGCAAGCTGGATATTAAAGCGATGATTGCGGCAAACGGTGGTTCTGATCGTTTGCCGGGGGCGGTTCCCATGGTGTGTGAGCCCGGCGATGTGGTTATGTCCAATCGTCAGGCTCTGCACGCTTCGTTTGCCAATACGTCGCCGGATAAGCGGATGACGATCAATTTTGGCTTTCACCGTCGGTCTTCTGTGCTGAATGCGCGGGTGAGGCGTGGGGATGAACAGGTGATTTACGACGAGGCGCGTATCTACGAGCGTTCTCGTTTGATCGCGCTGGGGATTGATGCGCGGCAGCAGCGATTTCCGGATGAATCCCGCTATGTTTATCAGCCTTTGATCGGGGAGGAGGATGCCAATCGCTGGAATGAGAAGACGCGGGAGAGTATTTTGAAAAATTACAATCAGAGAGATCTGGGGCTTTGAGTTAAGGTATGGAAACGATTTCGAGAAATCTCCTGGCGGGTGTTGCAAAGGTAGTGATAACTGATCCGGAGGCGGGACCGGCGAATGATCCACTTTATGTTAAAGCTCTGGTTCTGAGGTCTGGTGATGAGATAGCTGTTATTGTGACTGTAGATGCGGTAGCGATAGCTGAGATCGGTTCTATCAGAAATGATTTTCTCGCCAATGTGCGTTCGCAATTGAATAGGGAGTTAAATCTCGATCCTGCGCGTATTCTGATTAATGCCAGCCATTGTCACGGTAAGGTCTGTGCAGATGTGGAAGCGCGAACGGTGCGGGCGGTCGTGGAAGCGTGGCAAAATATGGTCCCCGTACGTATCGGTGCAGGCACCGGCTACGAGGATAGGATTATGGAGAACCGCAGGCTCAGGTTGAAGAATGGAAGGGAAGCCGATGTCCGCCATGCATACTCGCTTCCGCCCGATGAGGAGGTCGCTTCGGTTGGGCCAGTTGATCCGGAGATTGGCATTCTTCGGTTGGATAGGGAGAATGGAGAGACGCTGGCGGTTATTTTCAATTTTGCGTGTCATCCGATTCTGGAGGTGCCGAGTAGAGAGAATACGGCGGATATTTCCGGGTTTGCGTCAAGGGTGATTGAGGATAATTTGAGCGAGGATACGATTGCTCTGTTTTTGCAAGGATGCGGGGGGGATGTCAATCCGATTTTGTACAAGGATGTCAATAATCCTCGGGATGCCGAAATTTTGGGAAATATGCTGGGTCTTAGTACGTTGCAGGGGTTGAAAAAGATTCGTAGTAGTGAGGGTGGGGAGTTGAAGGTTATCCGGGAGACTATTGAATTGCCGAGGGCCGATCTCGCGGGGCGTATCGAATCTCTACAGGCGGAACAGGTACAATTGCTTCAGGCTTTGAAGGGGACGAGTCTCAATTTGAAGACGTTTATTCCTCTGTATGTGAAATACAATCTTTCCCGCGATTTTCCATCTTATTATTCTCATCGTTATTTACATGAGGAGATGATGGGGAGAGATGGTTTGAAGAAGCTGGATGCCGAAAATAGAGCGAATATGGACCGGTATATTGAGAATATTTACGCGATGGAGCAATTGACGAGGATCCAGATTAATCTAAATTTGCTTAAAAAACATCAGGCGCGGAATGTAGATTCTGAAGAGAGTACAATTGAAGTTGAGATGATGGGTTTGAGGGTTGGAGATTTTGTTCTGGTGACGTTTCCGGGTGAGTTGTCGGTGGAGATCGGTCTCAATATTAAGAAAAGGTCCCCGCATAAGTTCACTTTTGTCGCGGGTGTTACAAATGGCTATATCTATTATACGCCAACGGCAGAGCAACTCGAAAATCGGGGTGGTGCGCAAGAAGATAGCGATTGTATGCTGGCGCCTGAGTGGCAGATGATTTTTGAGGATGAGGTGGGGAAAATATTGGCGGTTTTGTGAAGGGGTGAGCCGGATGATCCGGCTATCGGTGAGATGCGCGATGAGAGGGTAAAAATTTATTGGAGGTTTCCCATGGAATATGGACTGAGTGTGGAACAGGTGGCGCAGTTCCACGATGATGGTTTTTTGATCGTCCGCGATCAGCTTCCCAAAGAAGCGTACCAACCGTTTGTCGATGAAGTTGTTGCTAAAATTGATGAGGTGGTGGACGCGGCGGTGGATGAGGGGCTGCTCGATCCGGGGGATACGTTTCCCGAGGCGTCTTTTGAGACCCGATTGGCTCTGGTGTCGAATGCCTGTTCGGAGCCAGAGCGGATCTGGAAGAATTTTCAGGGGAAGAGGTTTAAGACGCCCGGGATGTTTGCGCTCAGGACGCATCCCGCTATACTGGATGCGACTGAATCTCTGATCGGTCCTGAAATTTTTGCCCATCCGCAGTCTAATCTACGCGCTAAATTGCCGGATCTGGAGGCGACCGTGGTGCCTTGGCATCAGGATCTGGCTTATCTCATACCGGAGGATGCGGGAGAGACGCTGTTTGTCAATTTCTGGATCCCACTGGTTAAGGCGACGGCTGAAAATGGGTGTTTGCAGGTGCTTCGCGGCTCCCATCAGGTCGGTCTTTTGCCGCATGATTATCGGACGCCCCACTTTAAAGGGGTCTTCGAAAGCGATCTACCAGATTCTGAGGTCGTGACCTGCGAGGTGGATGTGGGCGATGTATTGTTGACGATGGAGCGCGTTTTGCATCGATCAACCCCGCATACGACAAATTCGGTCAGATGGAGTCTGGATGTTCGCTATAGCCGCATTGGGCTTCCGACTGGCCGTGAGAATGTGCCGGGTTTTATTGCTCGTAGTCAGGTCAATCCGGAGAGCGTGGCGCGGTCCCATCACGACTGGATCAGGAATTACGAGATGGCGGGTATCGATCCGGTTGGTAATTGAGGAGGGTTTTATGGAGCTGACAGAAGAACAGCAGGCGGTTCTGGATGGGTTGCGAGGAGACTATCTGGCTAAGTGCATGCGCTGGCTGGTTGATTGGGGCAAGGTGATGGGGGCAAAACGGCTGGTTAAGGTGGATAATACACACGCTTTGCTGCCGGTGCCCAATTTGATGGCTCAGGGGGCGTCCAAAGAGACGATGGACCGATATATGGCCGATCTCGTGGAGGCGTGTTCTCATGGGACGCATCCCGGATGTACCTGTACGGTGCATGCGGCGTTTGTGACTCTGGATGATGTGGATGTGCCCGAAAATGATCCCGAACAGGTACAGATGCAGAAGGATCTGGCGGTTCTGGCTTCGGATGCGGGGTTTATTCCCACTTTTACCTGTGCTCCGTATCTGGTGGGCAATGTGCCGCTTAAGGGGGAGGTTCTGGCGTGGACGGAGTCGTCTGCGGTGGTTTATGCGAATTCTATTCTGGGTGCGCGGACTACGCGGCACGGTACGGAGAGCGCGATAGCCGCCTCGCTTCTGGGGCTGGTTCCGGAGTTTGGCGTGTTGCTGGATGAGAACCGCAAGGGTACGCTTCGGATAGAGGTGACGGCGGAGTTGGAGGATCCACCGGATTGGGGTGCGCTGGGCTATTTTGCAGGGAAGGCAGCGGGGCTGGGTATTCCGGTGTTTAGTGGCGTGCGTCGGCCCTCTCAGGACGAGGCCAAGCAACTGTGTGCGGCGCTGGCGACTTCGGGCGGGGTGACGATGTGTCATATCGCGGGTGTTACGCCAGAGGCACCCACGATAGATGCGGCTTTTCAGGGGGATGTTCCAGAGGATTATTTGACGTTTGATGCGGAGACGTTGAGGGAGACTTATGAGTCTTTGCGGGTGCGCACGGGAGATGAAATCGATTCGGTAATTCTGGGCTGCCCGCATGCGTCTATTAATGAATTGTCGAAGATTGCCGCTCTTTTGAAGGGGAAAAAGGTGGCGGAAGGCGTGCGCTTGTGGATCGATACGGCGCGGGGTACCAAGGGGAATGCGGATAGGATGGGCTATACGGAGATTATCGAGGCGGCTGGCGGGCGCATTCTTTGCGATACCTGTCCGACCAATATGCGGATTCCGGCGAAACGCATTGTGACCCACGGTTTTAAGCAGGCGCACTACGCACGGGGGATGGTGGGGGCGGAAGTGATTATTGCCAAGACGGAGGCTTGCGTACGCGCGGCTGTTGCCGGGAGGTGGCTCGGAGATGGCTGATACAATTGATATCAGGGGACACGGCGTGGTTAAGGGATACGCGGAGGGCGAGGCGCTGGTGGCCGATACGACGTTGTCGTTTTGGGGCGAGGTGGATGCAGTTACCGGAAAGGTGATCGGCGTGGGGCATCCTCTGGAGGGGATTTCTCTGGGGGGGCGCGTGCTGGTTATCCGCTCGACCAAAGGTTCTTCGGGCACGCCTATGGTTTTGAATCTGGCACAGTTGGAGGGCAACGCGCCTGCGGCTTTTGTCAATGTGGAGGTGGATGGATTGGCCGCTCTTGGATGTATTGTCAATGAGATTCCGATGATGACGGAGTTGGAACAGGATCCGTTTGAGCTGATCGCTACGGGCGACTACGTGGTGGTGGATGCCGATGAGGGCGTGTTGCGGGTGACGCGAAAGTGAGGAGATGGCCCGACATGTCTTTGTCTTTTAGATCTCGCGTTCCCGTATTTGACGCCAATGTCGGGGTCGGTCATCGCCACGACCGGCGATCTCCTGTCGATTCACCCGATCAGTTGCTCGAAGAGATGTCGCGCCACGGGGTTGATCGCGCGCTTGTCTATTCCGTTCAAGGCGAATGGATTAGTCCGATGCAGGGGAATGATTCGCTCGCCGGGGTGACGGGGCAAAATGACGCGCTGGTTCCCCAGTTCGTCGCCGGGTGCGATTCCGGTTCGCTGAGGCAGTTGTGCGATTTCCACCGGGACGGTGTCGTTTCGAGCGTTCGGCTGCACAATACCGAGGAGTGCAGGTTGCCATTTGTTTCGTGGCTCTATGGTGATTTGCTCGCATGGCTGAGTGCCGAGGGTATTCCTCTCTGGGTCTCGCTGGCGGATACGCCTCCGGCTGAGATTGTCGATACGCTGGGTGGGTATCCGGATCTGACTGTTGTGCTGGTCGGCGCGCATTATACGCATTCGATGATGATCCGTCCGATGATGCGGGTGTTGCCCAATGCGTTTCTCGAACTCAGCCGTTATGAGAATATCTGCGGGATCGAGAAGCTCGTTCGGGAGTTTGGTGCAGGACGGCTACTGTACGGGTCGTTTTTTCCGCGATATGCGATGGGTCCGATGCTGTTCGCGCTCCATCATTTGGAGATATCAGAAGATGATCTCAGGTTGATTTGTGCGGCGAATCTGGAGCGGGTTCTCTATGATTGACGGTTGGGAAGTTATCGATTTTCACGGGCACGTCGGCCGATGGGATATTTTTGAGATGGGCGATGATGCCGACGAGATTCTCCACGCGATGGATGCCGTGGGCATTGATCGCTGTTGTATGTTCAATATCTTTCATCCGGATGGCGCGACGGGTAATGATCAGACTGCGGCTTTTGTGGGGCGCTATCCAGAGAGGTTTATCGGCTTTGCCTATGTTTCTCCTCTGATGCCCGAATTTATGGTGCCGGAGTTGGAACGGGCGATTGACGCGCTCGGATTTTTGGCGATTAAGATCTATCCGCCCTATTCCCGCTGGCTGTTGAACGATCCGGTGTGGGATCCGGTCTATCAATTTGCGGATGATCGCGGTCTGGCGATTATTTCGCATACGGGTGGGGAAGAGACGTGTTGGCCCGTTTATGTCGAGGATATTGCCGGGCGCTATCCGAATGCGAATTTTGTGATCGCGCATGCGGGCAATTCCGAGCCGTACAGAAGTCAGGCGATCCGGGCGGCACAGCGGTTTTCGAATGTTTATGTCGAGACGTGTTCTACTTTCCGCGAGCCTGGTGTGATCGAAAGGCTGGTGGCAGAAGCGGGTGCCGATCGCGTAATTTTCGGTTCGGATGTTCCGCTTATGGATCCGCGAACGCAACTGGGGAAGATTATTACCGCGAAGATTGGCGATTGCGAGAAGCGCCTGGTGCTTGGTGAAAATGCGAGACGTTTATTGAAATTGTGATGGAGATTGTGCTATGTCGCAAGAGACTATTGAAGTTAGATATCGCGAGTTGACGCCGATGTCCCGTCAGATGTTTGAGGATGGTCGATCAGTGAATGCCGGCGCTGCCAAGGGCGCCTATTTTTTTTCGCCGTACCCGATCGCGCTGCGGCGGGGAAAGGGATGTGTGCTCGAGGATGTTGACGGTAGGTCTTATGTCGATTTCTCGAATCACCACACTGCGCAGGTTCTGGGGCATAACCATCCTGTGATCGTAGAGGCGGTGGAGAGACAGCTGGTCGATGGTATCGCGCTTGGCGCTGCGACGGGTGTCGAGACCCGGTTGGCGCGGATGATGTGCGAGCGCATATCTTCGGTTGATCGCATCCGGTTTGTCAGTTCCGGGACCGAAGCTACATTGCACGCCGTCCGGCTGGCGAGGTGTTTCAGCGGCAGGCCGAAGATCGCGAAGTTTGAAGGCGGTTACCACGGGAGTCACGATGCTGTGGAGATCAGTACTGCTCCGCCACTGGAATCCGCGGGTGAAGTGTCTGCGCCCAATGCGGTTCCCAGTGCGGGGGGTATGGCGTTACACGCGCTGGAAGATATGATTGTTTTGCCTTATAACGATGAGGAGAGTGTTGAGCGGCTTTTGTCGCGCCACCGGGATGAACTGGCGTGTGTGATTCTCGATCCAAAGGCGGGTATTATCCCGATCCGGCCCGATTTTATCCAGCGGGTGCGTGCGATTACTGAGGAACTCGGCATTTTGCTGATTCTCGACGAGATTGTCGGTTTTCGTCAGGCGAAGGGTGGCTTGCAGAGTCATGTGGGGGTCAGGCCCGATTTGACGTGTTTTGGCAAGATGATCGGCGGCGGGTTTCCCGTCGGGGCTTTTGGCGGGCGAGCGGATGTTATGGATCTGGTGGATAATTCCAGTGGGTCTTCACCTGTTTTTCAGAGTGGTACCCATAGCAGTCACGCGGTGGCGATGGCTGCGGGGATCGCGACGCTCGAATCTATGACGGACGAGGCTTACGCGCATCTGAATCGTCTGGGGAATCGTCTGAAGACTGGTCTGGAAGATTTGTTTGCCGAACGGGGCGTTGTGGCGCAGGTCGTTGTGACGGGGTCGGTGTTCGGTATCCACTTTGGTATTGACCGGTTGCGCGATTATCGCGATTTGACCCGGTCGGACAAGGCGATGGCACACGCCGTGTTCCTGTCTCTGCTCAATCAGGGCTATTTCTGCGGGCAGGGATTGACTATGTGTGCGATCAGTTTGCCGACGCAGGATGAGCACGTCGATGGCCTGATTCTGGCTGTCGGAAATGCCCTTGACGAGGTTGCTTCATAGGGCGGGTTATACGAGGTCAGGCTCCGTATAAGGAATTTAATATGCTCTTACGCGTGCGTATAATACAAACGCTTACAATTGTGCTCATCGCGTTGTTGGTCCAACTGTTGTCTGCAGCATCTTCGCCCGACTTTGACGAGAGTGGTGTGGTCGATTTTCCCGACTTTTTGCTGTTTGTAGGTGCGTTTGGGGCCCGGGAAGGCCAAAAGATGTATGAGGCAAGATACGATCTAAATGGCGATGGTGCGATTGGATTTGACGATTTTCTGGTTTTTGTCAGTAGCTTTGGCAAAAGAACCACCGGGTCCGTCAGTGATTTTCAAGGCGAGTCGCTCTTTGGGGTTTCCACGCTTGCGAAAACAGGCGAGTCCATTGGCGTCATTCTTCTCAAAGGGAATCTTGCAGCCGTTCACCATTACGTTTTGGAACCCACACAAAAAGACCACCAACAAAAAGCAGCCACTTTCGCTATTGATGAAAAAACAGGAGAAGTGCGATTGAAAATCGAACCTGCGGAGTGGGAAAACGAGACTTACCTTCTACAGGTAGATTTGCTATCGCAAACGAGGAATAAAATAGGCTCAACAACTGTGTCAATTTACAAAAAGCAGACCGTTACGGTTTCTCCCACCACCGAGGGTATCGCCAGCGTCATAGAGGATGTATCGGGTCCTGCGACCATCGCTTTTTCAGATGGTACTTACACAGATTTAGGGCGCGTTGCATTTTCAAAAACAGGGGTCAGCCGGTACGACACCTTTGAAATGCGATCGATTAATCCCGGTGAGGTCACGATTACGGGGAACACTGTTTTTGATATCTCAGGGGATCACAATGTGTTTCATGGGTTTATCTTTCGCGATATCAGTTCAAATACTAAAATAGGCAGAACCCAGTTTAAAACGCCGCTTACCATTAGAGGAGATCACAATCGCTTCACAGAGTGTGTTTTTTACCCCCGCCGCACCCAGGAGACAGGTATTAGAGCCGTCCTTATCAGCACTTCCCTCAGAGCCAATGACAAAGTAGCCCGGTTTCTTCGAATTGATCATTGTGCTTTCATTGGCAAGGCTTATCTGCAACTCGATAACACCCATGTCGGCTCCGGTGATGGCGACGGAGGGTTAGAACAGAGGCAAGGCACAAACAACCCCATCAGCGTGCGGGTTGACCACAGCTTTTTTCAAAATATCGAGAATAGCTTTTTGAGACTCGGCCGCGTTGGTAATCGGGATTCTGAGAGCATCTTTGATGCAAATCTGATCGCGGGCAATCGCGAAGGCGATGCAGAACACTTTGTGGGCAAAATGGGCGGTTTTCTCTGGCTCAATAACACGATGGAAGACTGTCACAAATACCTCAGTTTGCGAATGGGAGGCTATGCTTACATTGTTCACAGTTATTTTTTACAACGAGCGGCAATGGCCATCATCGGTTGGGATAGGAACCACATCATAGTCGGCAACTATTTTCGCGTCAACGGAAGAAACACACCTGAAGGCAATAAACCGTACATCGCTGTACTTCGAATGGGTGAAGGCATAGCAGGTCCCCAAGGCGGGCACAATGCCCCTCCCCAAGGCGGACACAAAGCCACAACCGATTGGTGTGTTGCTTACAACACGTTTGATGCACCAGCCGATGTGCCTTTTGTAAACTTTATGGGGAAATATTCTCGAAGGGCCTGGGCTGCCGAACAACTCAGCGAGGCGCAAAAGAAATTTCAAGAAGGCACTTATACCCATGCCACACCCCCGGAAGTGCGATACAAGTTTACACTCCCCATTAACAACGGCTTCATAGGCAATCTCTTTTACCATCGCGAAGCTGCCACCTCCAAACCCCAAAAAACTTTTTCACTCGTTCACTATGGCGTCTGGGAACAAAACGCGTTTACCTCCAATCTCATCTCAAGTCCCGTGACCGAAATTTATGAACACGATACCTCCAACGGCGACGAAGAAAATTCAAGACAAATAACCCAAAACTTAGGTGGGCTCACCTTCACTCAACAGGCCATCAGTCGAGACCACAACGGCTTACTCGTTACGCCTATTGCGATACCTCCGGGCTTTCGCGTTCCAAACTACGACATGCTGCCCATTGATCTCTATGGGGTTATCCACAAGCAAAAAGATAAAATTATCGATAAAGGACATTCTCTTTACAAGCTTATGGACCTCAGGGATCTGGGAGATAAGTTAGACCTGAATCGTCCTCTAACCACAAGGGATGTAGGTCCGGGCTGGGATTGGCAGCCGCTTTACAGGGCATTACATGGGGCAAATCCCTACCAGGACAACTATAGGTAAATCTCCTTTGATTATATTTTTTTTCGAATTTTTACTATAGGACTTTGAAAAGTGCCTTATATTTTGTGTATAGGTGAAGACCTTTATGGTTTATTGCCCTGGTGGGAGGTGGCCGCTAATAACGGTCGCCGCCCTGAAAAGGGACCCGCCAGGGCTCTTTTTCTTCCTAAAGCCTTGACACCAAAGAGTATCTGAGATATATTGAGATTGATAAAATAAAGGCCAAAGATTACGCCTTTGGTCAGCCCAGCCGCTAATAACGGTTGGATGGGCCTTTTCCACTTTTCTAATGGAAAGGGGCTGTTCAACCGTGTTTTTTTTGGCCCGGCACCCCCTCTCCGCTGCAGTGACAGGAGGTGTCGGTTTGAGCAAGTCCTACAACAAATCCCAAACCAGGCTTTCCCGCAGAACGAAGTTCAATCCTGATTTCTGGGAAGTTCGGGTTGACCAGAACATCCTTGAACAATTCTCTCTTGAACAGAATCCGCACTACGAGACAGAGGAGGATGTCCAGGCACGATTTCGTCAGCGTGAGTGGACATCCCGATTAATACCGCTAGTTCTCAAGCTGATGGATGAGGTTCTTACCCCCAGACAAAGGGAAATCGTACACCTTTACTTTTTCAGGAAAATGACCGAACACGAAATTTCCCAACAACTCGGCATCTCAGTTCCCAGCGTGAGCCAACATCTGTTTGGTAAGTCGCGCGGTGGAAAGACGGTCGGAGGCGCGATTCCCAAACTGCGCAAGAAACTGGCCCAGATGCATATTGGAGAATTTGAAATTCCTGATAGCCAGTAGATTCTGCAAGTACACTTTGAAAAGCCCTTAGATGGGTGTAGAGCTTTGGGTCTTCAACGCGGTTCGACGAATATCTCTACTTCGTCGATTACAATTGTGGGGGATGTGGCTTTGGGATCGCTTCTGGTGAGCGTGATGGACAGGTAGTTGTCGCCGCGTTCGAGGAGCGGGTCTGAGAGGATAAACCAGCGCGTGGAAAAGGTGGGTTTTTCCGCGAGTGTGCGAAATTCGATCCGCCCGCCCTGCGCGGTACAGGGTATGTTTCTGCCGTCTTTTTCCCGTGTCGAATCTACGGTTGTGACGCGATCAGAGGATGCGGTGCGTCCGATGGCTTCGTCGGGGATGGTATGGCCGTTGAGGCGTACGTCGATTTCATCGTCCGCGGTCAGGCCAAATCCCCGAAAGAGGAGGGTCGCGCAATGCGCGTGTTGCAGATTTTCATAGAGTTGAAAGCGAAATTCACCCGTGGGGTGCTGTTCGCCGCGCGGTAGTCGAAGTTGTTGTGCGTTGATTACGCCTGTGCTGCGTCTGCCATTGGCTCCAAAACCGCTGAATCCGTCCCAGGTGGGATCGAAGATGTAGTGCCGTTCGCCGCGCGCGACGCGTTCGGGGTCGCGGAGTTGGTGGAAGACCTGCATGCCCTGGGGGTAAAAAGGCGGCTGCCACACGGAGGGCACAAAATGGTTGTAGATCGATATGCCATTTGCACCGGCGCCGTACATGGTGTGCGCGAGTGCGCGGCAGGTGGCGTGGCTTAAGGGGATGCGTCCGAGGCGGTAGCGCGCGCGGTAGCTGTTCCACGGTAGCAGGCCGGGATAGAGCAGGCACGCTGTTTCCCGCGTTAGTGCCGCCCATTCTGAGTAGGGCAAATTGTGGTCGGCATACATCGTGTCTTGCGGGCTGATGTAGTTGAGCAATCCATTCTGAATCCAATTGCAAATGTCTATGCCCTGACTCTCGCATTCTGCCGGCGTTGCGTATATGCGCGCACCAAATATGAGTTTTTTGCCAGTTTCTTTGCCGCGTTCATTCAGTCGCGTGCGGATATTTTGTATGAAATCTGTCAGGAGGTGTGCGCGTTCGACAGCATGGTGCGGGGGGAAGTAGGCGGTGTCTCGAAAACACAGTTCCACACCGTCGATATCAAATCTGCAGGCGACTTCTTCTACGACGCCATAGGTGAATTCTCGAACTTCGCGATGTGTGAAGTCGAGTGCTTCTGGTTCCTGGTAGTTCTGCCCGGGACGCGGGTCGTGCAACCGCAGATGTGGATTGGATTCAATATATTCGGCAATGCCGACGCCCTGTTTGCGGTTGTGCGCGGCATGGCCGTCGTTCATGCGGAAGCCAGCGATAAATTGCATGCCGCGTCGGTGCGATTGGTCGATGAGGATGTCCAGGGGCTGTGTGCCCGCTTCGATTAACGGTCTGAACCGCTGGTGCTGAGGCCGCTGGTCGTATTCGTAGTGTTCGGATTGCCAGTAGGCCGTCCATCCTTGAGAGAATATCTCTTGATTGAATATGTCTATTCCGCTGTCCGCGAGTATATCCACCCATTTGCGCAGGTCTGCTTCTCTTACTGGATCGGGCAATACCGTGCGTGCGATCGTGGATGGGTCGCTTACATAGAGGATCCGATGGGCTATTTCTGTCATGTTTCCTCTCCCTGCCGAGAATTACTTACTCAGCTGTGCCGAGACCTCCTCAATGGTTTCACGTATTACATCGACAACGTGCTGTACTTCCGATTCGGTGATTGTGAAAGGGGGACTGATGGCGATATGGTCGCCTTCGACACCGTCAACCAGGCCGGGGGCTCCGGGCATGACCAGTACCCCTTTTTCGAAGGCCATATCTACGATTCTTGAGGTTACTCCTTTTGAGAGGTCAAAGGGGGCACGCGTGGATTTGTCGGCCACAAATTCGATGCCGATCAGCAAGCCTTTCCCGCGTATGCCTCCGACGATTGGCAGGTTCTGCAGGGGCAGGAGTTTTTCCAGCATCAGGTCGCCCATCTGGGCGCAGTTCGATACCAGATCATGCGTCTGGATATAGTTTTGTACGGCCAGAGCCGTGGCGCAGGAAAGGGCGTTTCCGCCATAGGTGTGCCCGTGTACAAAAGAGACGGATTCCCTGTAGATGGCGTTGTAGATCTTTTCGTGGACGACGGTTGCGGCTATGGGCGTATAGCCGCTGCTCAATCCTTTTCCTGTCGCCATAATATCGGGGACTACATCCCAGTGTTCGATGCCAAAGTTGCGGCCTGTTCTGCCAAAGCCGGTGACGACTTCATCGACGATCATCAGGATATTGTGCCGGTCACAGATCTCCCGAATGAGCGGGTAGTAGTCCTGAGGAGGGGTCACACCGGCGGCGGAGGTGCCGAGGATCGGTTCGGCGATAAAGGCGGATATCGATTCGCTCCCCTCCTGTTTGATGACCCGCTCCAGTTCTTCTGCGCAGTGGAGCTGGCACTCTGAGTGGTCCTTACAGTAGGCGCACCGGTAGGGATAGGGCGGTGAGATATGGGGGAAATTCAGCAGGTAGGGAATATAGTCCTTGCGCCAGGGTGACCGTCCGGACATGGAGAGGGCGCCAACCGTATTCCCGTGCCAGGCCTGCCACCGGGAGATGACCCTGTACTTTCCGGGATTGCCGGTTGCGAGATGGTACTTCCGGGCGATTTTCATGGCCGACTCTGTGGCTTCGGATCCTCCGGAAACAAAAAAGACCCGGTTCAGGTCTTCCGGCGCGAGGTCGGCGATTCTGTCTGATAGGTCGATCTGGGGCTGGGTGAGGAACCGGGCGTAGGTGAAACAGACCTTCTCCGCCTGTTCGGCTATGGCCTCTGCAATCTCTTTGACCCCGTGGCCGATACTGACTACATGCACGCCCGCACAGGCGTCGAGATAGCGCTTTCCTTCCGTATCGAACAGGTAAATGCCTTCTCCATGTGATATCTTCGGCCATTCTTTTTTCAAGGTTCTGTGGAAGATGTGATCTTTATGCCGGGGCATTGTCTTTCCTTTCTTTTATAAAATTGTCAGGTAGCGGGCAAGATAGCTTTTCGGCACCGGTCCCGCAAGCAATTCGGGATCTCTTTCCGCGCACGCACTATTTTGAAACCTTTAGATGTATGGCGTGTATCTAAGATGTAACAGGGGGTGGGGCGAGAAATATATTCGAGATTGTGAAACTTTGTAAATGTTATATGCGTTTAAGAAAGGCATATAACAATCCATTAGACAACGCATTTTTGGGAGGGGGTGACATCAAAAGTGGAGACGCTAGCTGTTGCACCAGAGTCCCGAGTCGAGTCGAGTAAAGAGGAACAAGTGGTAGGAGATACAATGGAATACACGCAACAAGAAACGCAGTACGCGCGCGAAGCATCTGTTCAGAGCTATCTCAGGGAACTGCGTAAGTACCCCCCATTGAGCCGGGAGGAGGAACAAAAAGTCCTTCGCAAGGCCAAACAGGGAAATCAAGCGGCGATTGACAAGGTTATTACGTCAAATTTGCGTTTTGTCGTCAGTGTTGCTCTGGAATATCAGGGGCGGGGCGTGCCCCTTGCCGATTTGATTGCCGAGGGCAATATGGGGTTGATGGAAGCCCTCAAGCGATTTGACGAAGAACGCGGGTTTAAGTTTATCAGCTATGCTGTGTGGTGGATTCGGCAGTGCATCCTCAATGCGCTCAAGCGCACGTCTAATGTGGTTATGCCTGCAAATCGCCAGGAGGATATGGACCGGCTGGCGCGTCGCTGGGGGCAGATGACTCAGGAACTGGGGCGCGTGCCCACGCTGGACGAGGTTGCCAGCGATATGAAAATCAGTAACAAGCGCGCAGAGCGGGCGTTGCGCTGTGTGCGCCCAGATCTGTCTCTTTCTATGCCCGTAGATACGGCGGGCGAACAGCCGCTCCAGAATATACTCGAGTCCGATGAAGAGGGCCCAGATCAACTCGTGATGTACCGGGATCAGTCCGAGTTTATATTGCGGTCTCTCAATGATTCTCTGGATCCCCGGGAGCGAGAGGTTATTCGCGCTTATTTTGGGCTCGACGGAGGTGAGCGCCGGACGCTGAGTGATATTGGCTGTTCTCTGGGTGTTACCCGAGAGCGCGTGCGCCAGATTCGCAACCGCGCGCTTGCCAAATTGCAGCGATATTTTCGGAGAGGAAAAGTGGAAGATCTGGTGTGATACCCTCTTTTTTTCGGAATAGTAAAGGCGGTTCTGGTTTTGCCAGGGCCGCCTTTACTGTGCGGGTTTTCACCAAAAGAGTTGATTTATTCAAAAATGGAGTGTAGATTCTACACGCTTTCTGGATACTTTTAACTCGCCTCACTATTGAGCTTTCCCTCGCTATGGGCCGATTATTTGCATTCCTCGGTGGGCAACTCGCCGCATTTTTTATTCAGGTTTTCCAGATGTTCTGCTATGGCGTCCAGTGCGTGACGGAAATGCGGCATCTCTACCTCTATCGACATCAGATTATCGGACAGTGTTATGCTGTTGGTGTTAGTTCTTTACCCCTGGTCTGCCTGATTTCGGCTTTTAGCGGGATGGCGATCGCTATTCAGACGGCTTATCAGATGGAAGAGTACGTGCCCGACTATATGGTAGGTGCACTTATGGTCCGGTCTGTGATACTCGTGCTGTCACCTATTTTGTTGGGTCTCGTGCTCGCGGGCAGGGTGGGTGCGGGTATTGCGTCTGAACTCGGCACTATGAAAGTCTCAGAGCAAGTGGATGCGCTCACGTCAATGGCTGTCGATCCAGTGGGGTATCTCATGTTGCCCCGAATGCTCGCTGGCGCGATTATGGTTCCAGTTCTCGTGATTTATTCTTTCTTGGTTGCGAATATCTGCGGGTTTGGTATGTCGATGATCAAGATGGCTATTACGCCTACAGAATTGGTCAAAGGTATGAAGCTCTATTTTGAGGTGTATGATGTTTTTGTCGGATTGGTCAAATCCGTTGTTTATGGTGGGTTGTTGACGTTTATGGGATCTTACATGGGGCTTTGCACCGCGGGCGGCGCGCAGGGCGTTGGACGGGCTGCTACGGCTGCAGTTGTGATATCTTCTGCGCTCGTTCTCATTCTCGATTATTTTTTAACACACGCGTTGTTGTATTGAACTATGGCGAATAAAACGGCTATTGAGTTTGTCGAGGTCTTTAAGTCTTTTGAAGCCCAACCCGTGCTGAAAGGGCTTGACCTGCGGGTTCCCTGGTCTGAGATTACGACGATTTTGGGACCGAGTGGATGCGGCAAAAGTGTGACCTTAAAGCATGTAGTTGGGATTGAGCGGGCTGATGAGGGAAAGGTCGTGGTTGCCGGTTATGACATGGAGCGGATTCGCCATGGCGAGTTGATCGCGTTGCGCAAGCGCATCGGAGTTTTATTTCAGTCTTCGGCACTTTTTGATTCTATGACGGTGAAGGAAAATGTGGCTTTTGGGTTGCGTATGCACACCAGGATGTCCGAAGAAGAAATTGCAGAGCGCGTGCATGTCTGCCTCGATGCTGTGCGATTGGCGGGTACAGAGGCCAAGATGCCGGTTGAGTTGTCGGGGGGAATGAGGAAACGCGCGGCACTTGCGCGGGCCATTGCGATGGAACCCGATTTTATTCTTTACGATGAACCCACAACGGGTCTGGATCCAAATACATCCAGTGTTGTGGGGGATTATATACTTAAATTGCAATCGGAACTCAATGTGACATCGGTGGTCGTCACCCACGATATGCCTCTTGCCCGGCGCGTTTCAGACCGGGTTGCCCTGCTCTATGACGGCAAAGCAGTGGTTCAGGGTGCAATGGAAGATGTCGAGGCATCTGGCAATGAGGTTTTTGAATTGTTTGTTCAAGGCAGGTTGGGGTAGCTTATGAGAGATCGTCGGCAAGAAATTATCCTGGGCGCAGTTGTATTTTTTGCAGTCGTTATTCTGGTGGTTGGCACGGTGTGGCTCTCTGAGCGTTATGCAGGTGCGGCTGGTGGATATCGAATCCATGCTAAGTTCGACAGTGTGCCGGGGCTTCAAGTGGGCAATCCCGTGACGTTTCGCGGGGTGCGGGTGGGAAAGGTTCTGTCTATTACCCTTGAGGATGGGCTGCCTTTTGTTGCGCTCGGGTTTGCCTCAGTGAGAGATTTGCCCGTGGATTCGCGTTTTTTACTCAAATCCGACGGTTTGCTGGGTGGACAGATGATCGAGATTCAGTTGGGGGAGTCGGAACAGCGTCTTCCCGATGGTGCTGTTGTGCAGGGTATTTCTGCTTCTGATCTCGATGCGATGGTGTCTGAAAGCAGGCTTATGATCGAAAAAATTCGCAATGCAGTAGATGGCGTCGCCAGTGATAACAATCTCGCGCATCTGGAAAGCGTTCTTTCGCGTATTGATACGACCACGTACTATCTCAACCGATTATTGAATGACGATAATCTGGGTAAGGTCGATAAGATGCTCGACAGTTTGGCGGTGGCGACGGGCGATGCGAGTGGTTTGATGCGGGATAATCGCGAAAATTTGAGTATTGCAGCGACCAATATAGCTGTGACGATGGAACGCCTTGCGCGGATTTCGGCACAGATGGAATCGACTTCGGTTGCTATGCAGAATACATTTGCCAATCTCGATGATATTTCCAAAGGGATACGAGACGGACGCGGTACGGTTGGGCGTTTGGTTAAGGACGAAGCGGTGTACGAGCATCTGGATCGCACTCTGACGTCTGTGGATAGTCTTATTGAAGATATCAAGCGGAATCCCAAACGCTATCTCCATATTAGTATATTCTGAGGAGTTCACTATGATTATAAGGATTCTGCTCTGGCTCTTTGCCCTTACAGCTACGATTTCAGCGACCGATCTGGCGTGGTTTCATTGGAAAGAGAATGACGCGATCTCTTTTGGTGGGTTTGTGCCCGAAATGCGAGCTGTAAAAGCAATTGTGGGTACAGGTGATGATGCACCGCGCATTGTGTATGGCGACCGTCATGGGGCAATTTATGTGCTGGAAATGCAGGGGGGGCGCTTCCGAGAGGTGTGGAGAAGTCCTCCACTGAGAGCGGAGATTGCAGAGGTTTTTGTTCTGGATATCGATGTCGATGACGAGCTTGAGATCGTTGCATATACCCATGCTGGAGATATTGCGTTTTATCGGGCCAGCGATTTTCACGAGATATGGCGAAGCACGGACGATGAGTTTGCATCGGTTTCGGCTATGGTGATTGAAAATATTGATGACGATCCGCAACTCGAGTTGGTGTTTTGCGGCGAAGATGCTGCAGAGAGTCGGAGCTATCGGCCGCCGGGCGGATCGCGCGATGATTCCGATCGGGATCGCGCTGCACAGGTTGGGCGCTTGTTTGTGTTCGATTGTAAAAATCTGTTTTTAGAATGGCGCAGCGAGCAAGGGCTGTGGGCACAGAGTATGGCTGTTGGCGATCTCGATGATGACGGCGAGCTTGAGATTGCACTCAATACGGGATTTGTTATTGGCGCGACTTATCAACGCGTTGAATGGGAATACCGCAATGGCTTTGGTGATAAGATTGGCTACGCTGATCTCGATGGCGATGGCATACCCGAGTTGATTGGGGAGACGAAAAAGCCCCATCAATTTATTCGCATTTTTGATGTGGATCTGCAGTCTGAGAGTTTTCTGAGTTCTGGTAGATAACAAATAGAGGCTTTAATATTGACGGTCTCTGGCAAAATGGGTAAATTTATTCACGAATGAGTTATCGGAGCGTAGCGCAGCTCGGTAGCGCACCATCTTGGGGTGATGGGGGTCGCTGGTTCAAATCCAGTCGCTCCGACCATAATAAGACAGGGGTTATGATTTATTGCATAACCCCTTTTCTTTTTGCGGCGCATAGCCCATCTGGAACAGCGCGAAGGGATAGGTCTCAAATTCTTCAGGAGGCACTATGGACAATCAGAAAATTTTGATTGTAGATCACGACCTGCTTGTAATCTCAGAGCTTGCAGGATTCTTGTGGGATGAACCCTATGAATTATGCCTGGCAGGATATGGGATAGAAGGTCTTGAAATTTTAAGACGAGAGGAGATTGCTCTTGCAGTTGTTGAGCTACATGTAGAGGGTATAGATGGTATAACGCTATTGAAGCATGTGAAAGAGGAGAAAATTCAGACAGCTATGCTGATCATGACGAGTTTGCGATCTGCAGAATTGGGCGAACAGTTGATCAAGGCTGGCGCTGCAAGTGTATTTGACAAACCAATAGAGAGAGATGTTTTTTTAACACAGGTCAAAAGATATATGTCTCCACAAGATATGTGGAAGACCAGGTTTGAAGTATTTTTGGAGGATCATTACAGCAATTCAGATCTAAAATTTGAAGATGCCATGCGCTATTTCCGATTTTCTAAGTCGCATGGTTACGCATTGTTCAAAAAACATTTGGGCAAGACCTTTCGTGAAGCATTGAGGGAGGTCAGAACTGGAAAGGCAAAATCTTTGATTGAAGAAACGCCATTGCCAATTTTTGAAATTGCAGCACATTCTGGCTTTCGTTCATCATCGCGTTTAAACGAAGCTTTTAAGAGATTATATGGCCTGTCTCCTCGTGCTTACCGAAAAAAAGAGGACATACACGTAAGAAATTAGACATATAATGCAAAAAAGTGGACATATGCGTAATAAATCAGACGTACGCGTAATTTTTTGCTGTTGAAATTGTAGTAGCAATTGTGTTATTTTTGGAAACGTGTGAATACAAATTCAGGAAAAGCTCAACGGCTGCGGGTTGTTTTTCTGGATCCTTCCAGAAAAATCAGGGACCGGTCCTCCCTTCCCGCAGCCTATTTTATTGTTACTACCTATGGATTGAAGACCTCAAATTTGCCGTTTTTGACGATCAGGATAATTGGGTTGTAAATCGCGTCTCCATTGGCGTCAAAGGAGAATTTGCCCAAAATTGTGTCCAGGTTTGTGATATGCGCCAGTGCATCTCGAATCGACTCTGAATCAGTTGATGGGGCAGCGGCGATGGCATTTGCCAGGATATAGGCAGTGGCATACGCTTGGGCGACGAATTCGTCTGGTTCGGCGTTGTATTTCATTGTGTAATTTTCGACAAAGGCGCGATTGCCCGGTGTGTCAGACATGCTGCTCCAGGCGGTAATACTGATCGCTCCTTCGGCGGCGGCACCCGCGCGTTGTACATTGCCTGTGGTTAAAGATGTCGTGATAAAGTGAATTTCGGCGGGGATGCCGATTTGTCGAGTCTGGATCAGAACGGCTTCCTTTTCCACGGGTAAAGCGGAGAGGAAGATGGCGTCTGGATTCGATTCTTTTATTCGGGTTAATTGTTCCGAGAAGTCGGTGTCACCGGTTTGGAAAGTTTCTGTGGTTATTACTTCGACGTTGTTTTGTCGGAGTGCTTCTGTGATCGCTTCGTTGCTGCTCCGGGAGAAGACATCATCGTTTTGATATATGGTGGCGACTTTCTGATAGCCGAGTTTCTCATGTGTGGTCTTAACACCAACGGGCACGAAGCGATCTACGGTAATAATCGTGCGAAATACAAAATCGCCTATTTCGCTGAGGCCACGGGCGGCGGAGGTCGGGCTGATGGCTACGATTTGATTTTGCTGGGCGATGGGAAAAGCTTCTCTGGTTATCGTTGAGGCCAATGGACCGATGATGACGGATACGCCGTCGCGATGAATCAGTTTGTTATAGGCTTCAATAGCGCCTTCTATGGTGCTCTGATTGTCTTCAACTATGGGTTTGAGTCTCATATCGCCGAGTAGCGGTGAATGGTTAATCTCTGCGAATGCGAGTTGGAGTCCGTTATTTACTACCGGGCCAAGGGAAGAGAGATGGCCTGTTAGAGGCAAGACGACGCCAATGGGTATTTCTTTTTTTTGCGGTGACGCGCTGAAGACTTCGAGTTTGCCGTTTCTGACGATCAGTACAACCGGGTTGTAAATCCCATCTCCATTGGCGTCAAAAGAGAATTTGCCCAGGATCGTGTCCAGGTCTCTGGTTTTTGCCAGGGCGTCCCGAATTGCCCTTGAATCTGTTGATTGGGCATTGGCGATGGCGTTCGCCAGGATATGGACGGTGGCATAGGATTGTGCGGTGAATGCGCTGGGTTCAACGCCAGCTATCATCGTGTAATTTTGGACGAAGGCGCGATTTCTCGGGGTGTCGGCCGTGCTGGTCCATGCGGTAAAACTGATCGCGCCCTCAGCGGCAGCACCTGCGCGTTCTATTTCACCTGGGGTCAGGGTTTGTGTGATGAAGTGAACTTCGGGGGGGATGCCGATTTGCCGAGTCTGGATCAGTATATCATTCGCCTCTGTTATCGGTAGCGCGGAGAGGAAGATGGCGTCTGGATTCGATTCTTTTATTCGGGTTAATTGTTCCGAGAAGTCGGTTTGACCAACCTGGAAGGTCTCTGTTATCAAAATTTCGACGCCGTTTTGAAGGAGTATTTCTTTGATTAGTGCATCGCTATTTTGGGCAAAGACATCGCCAGCCTGGAATATTGTGGCCACCTTTTGATAGCCGAGTTGCTCATGCGTGGCCGTGACACCACGGGGTATGAGCCAGTTAACGGTGAGACTGGTGCGGAAGAGGAAAGTGCCCATTGCGCTGAGGCCTGGGGAGGCTGAGGTTGGACTAATCGCCACGACTTTATTTTCTTGGGCAATGGGAAAAGCCTCTTGGGTTGAACTTGAGGTGTACGGACCGATGATAGCGGATACGCCATCGCGATGAATCAGTTTGTTATAAGCTTCAACAGAGCCTTCTGGGGTGCTGCGGTTGTCTTCCATAATAAAATTGATTTTTGATCCGCCGAGTAGCGATGAACGGTTAATTTCTTCGCGTGCGAGTTCGAAGCCAGCTATAAGCACCTGACCACCTGCACCGAGTTGACCCGTCAGAGGCAGGACGACGCCTATGGTGATTTCTGCGGGAAGACCTTCTACTGCTATCTGTGCCCTGCCTCCAATGGGCAAGTTGAGCCGTACTTTTTGGCCTTCGTTAATTGGAATGCTGGTCCAGGATCCGATCTCAATCCCGTCCTGTGAGGCGCGCGCTTGATAATAACCGTTGCCCGCTGAGATCTCTATCCACACTTGACCGTTCTCATCGGTCATACCGGACCACTGATAATCCGGTTTTTGTCCCGCAATAGAACGCGCAAATTCTACTTTTGCACCGCTTACGGGTGCGTCATCCTGCTGTACATTAGCTATGATTACAGCGTGTGACGCATTTTGTTGTGCAGCTAATTTGCTCAGGGGACGGCCAATTTGTTCGTCTGTCCCTGTTTCTGACTGCGTTACGCGCTCACCGCCACAGTTCCATATTATTCCTGCGGCAAGGGCTATTGCGATTATAATGCGAATATTTTGCAACATGGAGATCTCCTGAAAGCGGTATAGAGAAAATCCCAGAATGTTTTTTTCCATTCTGGGATTTTTGGTGCGAGATGGATGGGTGTCTATCCCGTTAGTTGGGCGTGAAACTCTGTCCAGTCATCGAGGTTGTTCAGGTTGACGGCGTCGAGAATTGTGCCGTCGTCGTCAATGCCTGCTGCACCGAGGATGGACCCTCGGACATCGTCTGCGTGGTTATAACCCTCGATTGCGGCGTTGAGTTCTGCAACGGCGTTGCTGTCGAGGCTGCCGCCGCTTTGTGCGATAACCCATGCTTCGAATTCCGGATAGGAGGGCAGATTTTCGGTGAGATAGGCGACGGTGGCATCGCGGTCGAGGCCCAGGCCATCGAGAACCATCTGGTCGTAGCCCAGTCCACACTGGTCATAGCCTTCTTCGAGGTTGCCCGTGGCGCCCAACAGGACTTTGCTCCACAGGCGAGGTAGATGGAGTACGCCTGCTGGTCCTGCTACACCTGAACTGATGAGGGGGATTGTTCCTGCCATTTTTTACTCCTTTTGAATATGGTTCATCGACCAGCACGCGAATGATTGGGGAGGTGCTGGTGATCTGAACCGCGTTTTGAGAATGACTTTTTATTTTGCCAAAATACCTTTCTGATCTTTGTTGAGTGTCCACGTATCGACTATACCGTTTGAATATGTCACGGTGAGTTGTGTGCCGATGAATTCAAATTTCGTCCCGTTGTCGTGGGTGAGTGTGACGCGCGCATCGTCAGAGGAGATTTGTCCCGTGCCATTTTGGGCGGTTGTGTCGTAAACTGCATCTGTGCTATCTGTTGTTACATCGCCAATTCTGAGTTTGGATTGATACGTAAATGACGTGCCCTGTAGGTCGTATAAACGGTCGATGACTCTAATGCTCTGTCTGTCGTCCGTTAGGGAGAGGTGCACCTTGGCCTGGGTGGGTGCGGTTGGAAACCATTCGATGAGGCCGCTGATTTGTGGACTCTGGATGATTTCACCCTGTGCGGGTTTGCGGGACTCCAACAGCCAGGTGCCGCGAAGCTCTGCCTGATATTTGGTGTCGTCGCCACAACCGATTAGTAGGGCGCAAAAGACGAGTGTTATAGATGTGCGCAACATAAAGATCTCCTGTCAAAACATCGATGCAAGTGAAATCCGTCATTATCCCGCCGCGAACAATAAAAAGGGAATCCTTGTGTTGTCAAGGACAAACTGTTGTGTGTAGTGGATTCTCGTTCTATATTTTGAAGTGTGATCCGGAGAAAAAAGGCAGATGAACCGGGAGAGTATATGGAGATGGAAGAGATGGCGCACAGACCAAAGCGGTCTTTGAGAAGCTATGCTGGTATCGCGCTGAGGGGTGTGTGCATGGGGGCTGCCGATGTTGTGCCCGGTGTGTCGGGGGGCACAATGGCGCTGATTACGGGGATTTATGAAGAGCTGATTTTTTCGATCCGTTCTTTTGATACGCGATCTGCACGACTTCTGATGGAGTTGCGTATAAGGGAATTGCTCGATTATGTGCGGTGGCCTTTTTTGTGCGCGCTTGTCGCGGGGATTCTCGTTGCGATTTTTTCACTGTCGCGCGCGATTACTTATTTGCTGGATAATGAGCCTGTTTTCCTGTGGTCCTTTTTCTTTGGTCTGGTGCTGGCGTCTGTTTTTACGGTGGGGTTGCGCATTCCGCAGTGGAATTTGAGGATGTTTTTGGGCGCTGTTGGAGCAACACTGGGTGCGTATTTTCTGGTCGGGCTGGTGCCGGTTGAAATGCCGCATAGTCCGCCGTATATTTTTGGTTCTGCTGTGGTTGCGATTTGCGCGATGATTTTGCCCGGTATTTCGGGGTCCTTTGTGCTGGTTTTGCTGGGGCAATATCCGTATCTTCTCAACGCGGTCAATACGCGAGATCTGTTTACAATCGCGCTGTTTGGTGCGGGTGCCGTGGTTGGGCTGATGGCGTTTTCGCGCATTTTGAACTGGTTTTTTCGGCATTATCACGATTTGATGATTGCGCTGTTGACCGGATTGATGCTGGGGTCGCTCAGGAAGATTTGGCCGTGGAAAGAGACGGTGGAGACGGTGGTCAATCGGCACGGCGAGGTGGTGCCTCTCATTCAGGTGAATGCGTTGCCCGAGGTGTGGTCGGTCGAGGTGGTAGGGGCTATAGGACTCGCGCTTTTGGGTCTGGGACTGGTGCTCGTTCTCGAGCGTTTGGCCAGGCACAGGTAGTTAGTTCTTGACAGGCGCGTTTTGAAAAATACATTGTCACGAGAATTTTTTTCATCCTTAAACTATCGAGGTAAATATGGCAAATTCAGATTATACAATTGGCGTGGTTGGCGTTGGTCGAATGGGCGCGAATATTGCGCGTCATCTCAATGACGAGGGGTTTTCGGTCGAGGCGGTGTACGATATTCGCGCTGAGGTCGCATCGGATCTTGCCAGCGAGTTGGGCTGTGAGGCACATACAGAACTCGCGGGTATGACGGCTGCTGCAGATTATATCATTACGGTTGTGACAGATGACGCTGCAATGGGGACTATTTATGCCGAGTCTGGCGATAGTCTGTTGCAGGGTGCTCAGGGCAAGGTTTTTATTAATTGCGCGACGATTACGCCACAGATTCACGTGGATGTCGAGGGTCTTGCAGAGCAGGCAGGGGCAAGTAGTCTGGAAGGGTGTATGGCGAGTAGTATTACACAGGCGCGTGAGGGTACGCTTTATTTGATGTGTGGCGGTAAGCGCACTGTTTTTGACCAGGCGAGCCCGATTCTCGAGTCTATGAGTACAAATTTGATCTATATCGGCGAAGCGGGGCAGGCCGCGCAGGTCAAGGCGCTCGTCAATATGGTTATGAATATCAATACCGCTGGTCTGGCAGAGGGGCTGGGGTTGGGTGCCGCGCTCGGCCTGGATTTGAATATGCTCATGGAGGTGTTTTCACAAACGGGGGCAAATTCCCGCGTGCTGGAGACCGATGGGGAAGATATGGTCATACGCGATCACGAATGTTATTTTTCCGCCGACCATGCGGCGAAAGATTCCGGGATTGCGCTTTCGCTCGCTTATGATGCGGGTGTCAATCTGCCATTGGCAGAGGCGACAAAAGCCCAGTTTGAGCTTTTGAAAGAGAAGGGCAAGGGTGATCTGGATAAATCGGGTGTTGCCGAGTTGACTTTCCCTGGGCGGGATGATTAGGTGATGCAGACACGAGATCTCATAGCGGCTATTGACCGGGAGTGGGTGGCTGAGCGGACTCTGGAATTGGTCGATATATACAGTGTTACGATGGATGAAGCCGAAGTCTGCCGTGCGTATTGCGACATGATGCGCGGCGTTGGGTTGGATGTGGATGTGCGGGAGGTTACTCCGGGGCGGAATAATCTCTACGCGCGCATCGCAGGGCAGGGGAATGGTCCTTCCCTGATGCTCAATGGTCATCTCGATACGATTCCCGTGGGGGACTGTCCACCCGCTCGTCGCGAGGGCAACCGCGTGTACGGACGGGGGGCGACCGATATGAAGGGGGGGATGGCTGCGGCTCTAGGGGCGGTTAAGGCGCTTCTGGAGAGTGGTGTGGCGTTGCGGGGCGATTTGTGGCTGACGGCGATTGTGGGACACGAGGAGGTTGAGGCGCAAAAGGACGGACCACTGGCGCTGATTGCCGATCTCAATAGTGGTCGGATTGGCGGAGATCGGATTTTGATTGTCGAGGGCCGCGACGCGCTTTGGGTGATGAGTATGGGGTCGATGGTTTTTACCATCACGCTCGAATCGGACGCTGGGGGCAAGCATACGCAGTACGTGCCTTTTGCGGATAATCCGATCCGTTTTGTGGGCGCGCTTATTGAGCGGATCCACCAGTATCAGCTTGAACTCGACGACGGACTGGCACACGCTCTTGCCGGGGCAGAGCGGATTGATCTGGGTATTGTCAACGGGGGCGATTATTTTAATCGCACGCCTCTGTGTTGCACGCTGACCGGGACCCGGCGCTGGCTCCCGGGGCGCACTGCACCACAGGTGTTGGCGGAGTTAGAAGATCTGGCGCGACCATTTGCCGAGGCTGGAGCGTTGCGCCTGCGGGTTGAGATGGAGCACGAGCGCGAGCCTTTTGAGACCCGTGCCGATGATGCGGCAGTGCAGGCGGTTGCCCGGGCGCATACGCAGGTGACGGGCCAGGATGCAGAGCTGGTGGGGATGCGGATTGTGGGAGATGCCAATTTATACGTGCACGGGACAGAGGTGCCGACTTTTTACTACGGTCCTTCAAATGAGACGGCACACGCGGATGTGGAGTGGGTGGAGGTGGATCGATTGGAGAAGGCTGCGCAGGTGTACGCGTTGGCTGCAGTCGATTATTGCGGTCTTGTAGGGGAGGGATGATTGTGTGACGAGTTTTTTCAGCATAAATGACAAAAGGGTTGTACAATGAGTGTACAACCCTTTGTCTTTTTGCGGTTATCTGTTGGTGTCTTTTGGGAGGTCGAGGTATTTGACAAAGACCACTTCGTTGCGCGCTTCGTTGTAGATCAATTCATCTGCGCTGGTTTTGACCATTAGCAGGCCAAAGCCGCCCGGGCGCAACCCCTGGTTTTCTCTGACGCTCATGTGGGCGATGGGATCGTCGGGGTTGTTGAGGGCCGCATGTTCGAGTTCATCCATGTCAAAGCCCGATCCGGGATCTGCTATGCGGAACATGAGCATGCGTTCAAAGCGGAGAAATGCGATTCGAACCTTTTTGCTCGGGTCGAGTTGTCCGCCCCATTCAATGGCATTGGCGAGGAGTTCGTAGAATGACATCGCGATGGTTTCGCGGAGGTCTTCGGGCAGGTTGGCTTCTAATTGCATCACGAAATTGCGCATTCGTCCCGCTGATTTTTGATCGCAGGGCACCAGAAGTTCAACCCAGTTTGGGGTTGCCGATGTCACTTCGATAATTGTTTCCTGGCGACTTGCACTGAGGCCGTCCTGGACAATGCGTGTCAATTCCTGAGGGTCTATGGGTTTTGGGATGTAGTGATATGCCTGTTCTCGGATTGCTTTGAGGAGGGTGTCCGAGGTGTCATCGGAGGTCATGACGATGACTGGCGGGGGTGAGGGCAGGGTTTTTACTTTTGACAATAATTCCAGACCGTTGAGTCCGGGCATCCATATATCTGTAAGCAGCAAGTCGAATGGGGTTTTGGCGATTCGATCGAATGCCTTTTTTCCATCGGTAACCGTTTCTGTTGTGTATCCGGCGTCTTCGAGTATGGCTTCTACCAGCACTCTGGTTGGGCCGTCGTCTTCAGCGATCAGTATTTTGGACATATCTGGTGCTCGGTTCAAAAGGAATATGTGAGTTCTTTGAGTGCGTTTTGAACTGCGGATAACTCGCGTTCAAGCGTTTTGCAGGTTTTGGAGGCCTGGCTCAAGTTGTTCGATTTGCCCATTTGTTCGAGTACGAAAGCTGTTTCATATGCTGCTTTGGCGTCGAAATTGGCCACGGAACCCTTCAGCGCATGGGCTGCCTGACGCAGGTCTTCGGGCGATTGTTGGTCAATTGCGCGGTGCAATGCGGCGATATGGTCGGGTAATTCTTCCAGGAAGACATCTACCATTTTTTTAAAAATTTGTTTTCTTCCACCTACCCGCGTCATGATACCATCGATGTCAACAGGAGGTGTTCGGGAAGTGGCAGGTACGTTCAGATTTTGCAGGACGGCAACGAGCTGGTCTGCGCGAACAGGGCGGATTAGCGTTGCTGTGGCACCCGCGTTGAGACAGGGTTGATCGTGTTTTTCGTGTGATACGAGACCAATAATGGGAATGTCCGATTTTGCCCGCGCAATTTGTTGTTCAATATTTCCACATTCATCTATGTCCATCATCGCGAAACGGTAAGACATGGCTTGCTCGGGCAGTTCGGGAACTGCCACGACCTGATAGCCCTTTTGCTCGAGGAGCGCGTAGAGCAGGTGGCGATGGATGGCGTTGCGGTCTATTATGAGCGCGTCGCAAGATGTTGGGAGATCGGCCATCGAATCTGACTCCGGGAATGTATCCGCAGATGAACGCAGATGAAAACCACAACATAATAGGTACAACAGATTGGCAGTTTATGTCAACCACAATTGTTTGAGGTTGTGGGTAGATCAAACTAATAGAAAGAAGTAGATTTTTGGTTGACTTCTGTTTTTGTGTTTGCAATCTTAATGGCAAATGGTTTCCCACAATCGCTATTCCGAATAGTATCAGGAGGTGTTTATGGATCTTAAGGATTTGGACCGTATCCACAAGGAACAGGAAGAAAGACAAAAGTTCAGTAGCATTCTCCGCCGTTTTGAAGAAGGGAATAATTTGAGGAATGGGTTTATTGTTATTGCCATTGTTATTGCTCTGGTTATTGTGATTTACGGTTTAAAAGAAATGCATTTTCTCTTTGAATCTATTCCGGGCGGGGATCCGGTAGAACAGGTAACGCCCCGGGGGACAGAGGTCGAATAAAAATTTTACCATGGGTAAACGCGATACACATACGATTGATTCTACTGGTGGTTTTCAACAGATTCGGGATGCTTTAGACGCATTGCAGCGGAGTGAAGAGCGTCTAACACACGCGCTCAATGCCGGTGGGATTGGTTTGTTTGATTGGGATATACAGAACGATCACGCTGTGTGTACAGACCGGTATTTCGAACTTTTTGGTTTTCCCCCACGAGATGCAATGGTCTCTGAGGCCGAGTGGTTGGCGTGTGTTTATCCAGATGATCGCGATCGTGCGCAGAGAGAGGTCAGGCAAGCCCTTGAAGGACGCGCTCCTTATGATACTGAATATAGAATTGTGCATGCCAATGGCGAGGTGAGATGGGTCAGTAGCAAGGCCAAAGTATTTTTTGATGCGGGTGAGGAAGTGCCGGTTCGCATGATTGGGGCGGTAGCCGATATTACCCGACAAAAGCGGGCAGAAGGTGCACTCGGCGATCAGGTGGCTTTTCAGAATGCGCTCATACAGGTCAGTCGCGCCGTGCAGCAGATGACGCGGCCAGAGCATCTCGAGGTGGTTGTTCGCGTGTGTAGAGAACAGTTGCTGGCTCTCGATGTATCCGTTGTCGCTATTGCCGTACATCGGTTGCTCGATCCCAAAACGCGTACTTTTGAAACGCACGAGGTGATGCCTTCGGGAGAGATCAATCGCATGGTGCGCCAGGTGCCGAATGTTTATCGGATGTGGCAACAACAGAGAACGATTTACCGCGAGAATCTCGTAGAAAATATGGGGGGATTGTCACAGGTGGGTTTCAAGGCCATAGCTGCGCGATACGGGGTTGAGGTGCGGTGTATTCTCGATATTCCCCATGTGCGGGGCACAATGGCTTTGATGAGTGATGAGGTTTCTGCTTTTTCAGAGGCTGAGGTTTTGTTTTTGGAGAGTATTGCAGAACAGGTCTCGATGGGTATTACCCGTTTAGACGACCTCGAGCGCCTCGAGGCGCAGAACAAAGAGCTTGAAAATGCCCGTATAGCAGCCGAAGCAGCCAATCAGGCCAAGAGCCAATTTTTGGCCAATATGAGCCACGAGATTCGCACGCCGATGAACGGCATTATGGGGATGATCGAATTGCTGGGTAATACCGAGTTGACTGAGCGGCAAAAAGAATACGCCGATCTCGCTTATAATTCGGCAGATACGTTGCTCGTATTGCTCAACGATATTCTCGATCTGTCCAAGGTGGAGGCTGGCAAGCTCGAATTGGAGAGCATTCCGTTCGCGCTGAGAGATACGCTTGGCGATACGTTGCAAACACTGGCTGTTCGGGCGAGTGAGAAGGCGCTTGAGTTGACCTATCGGATTGCGCCAGAGGTCCCCGACGACTTGATAGGCGATCCCATTCGCCTGAGACAGGTCGTCGTCAATCTGGTGGGCAATGCCATCAAGTTTACAGATCGAGGGGGTGTGGATATCGATGTTGACCTGATAGAGGTGCGCGAGGCGGATGCAAAACTGCGATTTGAGGTGCGCGATACGGGTATTGGTATTCCAGTACAGGTACAACAGCAGATATTTAGCGCGTTTGATCAGGCAGATAGTTCCACGACGCGGCAATATGGCGGCACGGGGCTTGGCTTGACCATTTCTGCCCAATTGGTCGAGCTGATGGGTGGAAAACTCGATGTGAAAAGCGAGCCGGACAAGGGCAGTGTTTTCTTTTTTGAAGCCAGTTTTTCGCGTCGGACCAGCGGTGTGTCATACCGGGATATTTTGCCCGATACATTGCACGGGATGCCCGTATTGGTCGTTGATGATAACAATACCAATCGGGTGATTTTTGAAGAGATGTTGTCCTGCCATGGTTTGAAACCCGCTCTGGCTGAGAATGGTCAGATAGCATTGGAAGAGTTGTTGCGCGCACAACAGGCGGGTAGTCCATATCCACTGGTTCTGCTCGACGCGGAAATGCCCGTTATGGACGGTTATGCGCTCGCAAGGCAGATTGCCGGTGACGCAACGCTGAAATACACGCGCGTGGTGGTGTTGACTTCTGCTGGTCGCCCGGAGGTGGCTTCTACCAGCGAAATGCTGGCCGGGCACCTGTCCAAACCCATCAAGCAATCCGATCTTTTTAATTTGATCGCTGACATATTCGAGGAATCTGAGCCAGATGCTTTGGGGACAGACGATATTATAACTGAGAAGGCGCGGAAATCTCTGCGCATTTTATTGGCCGAAGACGGTCTGGTCAACCAGCGCGTTGCCATTGATATGTTAAACCAGCGCGGACACACAGTCGTTGTGGCAAATAATGGTGTGGAGACTCTGGCAGCGCTTGATAATGACGATGCCTTTGATCTGGTGTTAATGGATGTACAAATGCCCGAAATGGATGGGCTTGAAGCCACCAGAGAAATTCGCAAGCGCGAAAAGGATTCGGGGGGGCATATTCGAATTGTTGCGATGACGGCCGATGTGATGAAGGGCGACCGCGAGCTTTGTATAGCGGCCGGCATGGATGGATTTGTCGCCAAACCTCTTCGATCTCGTCTCCTTTACGATGCGATAGAAGCGACGGGTCCCGCCGGGCAACAGACGCTCGATTGGGAGGCTTCATTGCAACATGTTGGTGGGGATGAGGCGCTTCTCGTGCGGTTAGCCGAGATGTTTTTAGAAACGAGGAGGGGTTTGATAGGCCTTCTTGACGACACAGAAACGCTTCGCCAGGGGGCGCGTGAATTAAAAGAAAATGCCGAATTGTTTTACGCGGATGACGCGAGGGAGGTTGCCGCGAAGATTGAAGCGTTGGCAAAGGATGAAAATTGGTCAGATGCTGAGCGCCTTGTGGCAGATTTGAGAGCGCATGTGGAATCTCTTGCAGCCGCGCTTGAGGTGCAAGGCGATTTGGGTCATAAATAGGAAGGAAAACAGGATGGCTTTTGAAGAAACTATGCAGGGTAATATTCGCATTATAAAGCTCGATGGTCAGGTGACAGACCGCGAGATGTCGGCGTTGGCCGATTATGTAACTGAATTTCTCGAAGAGAATAATGGAATGAAAGTGGTTTTGGATTTGGGACAGGTGCGGTGGTTAAACAGCATGGCATTTGGGGTTTTGACCGCGCTTTTGCAGCGTTTGCGCAAGGCCAACGGCGATTTGAAACTCGCCAATGCTCACGATCATGTGATCAGCGTTTTTGTGCAGACGCAGTTGATTAAAATTTTTGATCTGCACAATTCTGTAGATGAGGCTGTTGCGGCATTTCAGGCGGCGTAAATCTTTTTCTTGCCTGAGAATGAAATTGTGGTATTTTTTTTAGACAAATAGCAAACGGGGCGTGGCTCAGCCCGGTAGAGCGCCTGCTTCGGGAGCAGGAGGCCGGAGGTTCAAATCCTCTCGCCCCGATAAAAATAATAAAGCCCGTCAATCGGTAATGATCGACGGGCTTTTGTTTGTACTCGAAGTGAGTAGAGGGGTATAACTATGATATAAGATTGAAAAAAGGGCAATTTGCATTAGATGATGGGCGATTGATGCTGTTATCCACCAAAATGAGTCAAGTCCAGACAAAGATCAGAAAATCGCCAATTTCAATGGTGCTATCCCCATCCAGTGGGATTCGGTTTATCCAGAACCTAATTGTCCAGCAGTTCTGTGACAATTCTACCTGTCTTTCCTGTATATTTTCCCACTTCAATTTTTATTACGCGCTGATCTTTCAAGTAACTTGTCTGCACCATTACCGGGGTAGAGGCGTGTTTAGAGAATGGATTTGTAATTTCCGCAATACGATGATAGCTCAGGTCATTCCCATCCACCTGAAAATGAGAGAAAGAAAGGCTGAATAAAGGGGTCTCTCTGACTGAAAAGAGAAAGGGCCTACCATAAATTTCAACGAATATGCTGCCGCGATTGCGCAGTGAAAGCGTCTTTCCTGGAAATGCCAGTGCACCTATGAAAGTCGTTTCATTTGTACTCAGGTCTGTCGCTTCCATGCGCACATAGGTATGCTCGTAACGTCCCCAGCTATATGCGATGTCTTCAGCCTTATAGTTGGTGGGGAGTGGTGCTCCCTCTACGACATCGGATTTGCGCAGACACAGGCGATAGGTTCCTTCCGACCAAGCGAAGTCGTTTCGCACACTAATAAAATTTCCTTCATGACCAGCGCTTCGGACAAGGCCGCCGGGTGCTTGTCTAATCGCATCCACATTCCGCTCTTCCCATCGAGAAAAAATAGCGCCTCTGTCTCTTCGCTCGTAGGTATTTCTGGTTTGGTTTTTGTCGGTATAACCATCAATGTGTGTCTGTATGCCTCCGTAACAGGGTATCTGATTGATCTGCTGGCCCAAAAGGGATATGTATAAATTGACATTATCGGGTACACTTCCCTGGATCGTAAACGTCGTGCAATAGGACTGAATATCCTTCAGCTCATTTGCTGAGTATAAATGCACGTTGGTCAAGTGCCAGGGGGTTTGGGCCTGCGTAGCTGGTGGCAGGCGCCGGGGCACGGCAGTAGTTGAGGCCGACCACGCGCCCGTGCCTTCGTCGTTGCGTGCCCGTATCTGCACGTCGTAATAAGTGTACGATTTCAAGCCCGTGATAGTCGTCGTCTGCGTTGTGCCGGTGTGAGGATAGGAGATAAAGTCACTGTGGCCGATTTGTCGGTATTGTACGTCATAATCGCTGATGTCTGGACCGGTGTTGGTCGGTGCCATCCAACTCACCGTCAGAGTATTCAACGTTGGATCTGATATTGTTGGTGCTGCTGGTCTTCCCGGTGCTTCTTTCACATCAATCACGGTGATGGTAATCGCCTGTTCGGCTGTCTGCGTGCGGTTACCTGTGCCACTTGTAGTCTGAACCACTACGGTATATGTATTATCGTCCGCCGCTGGCCGCTCGAAGTCCGGGGCGGTCTTAAAGAACAACTGATTCTGGTTGATGATCTCAAACAGGTTCTGGTTGGTTCCACCGCTAATCGCATAACCGGTGATGTCGTCCTGTCTGTCGTCATCTTTGGCGATAATCGTGCTGACTATCTTTGTATTCTCCAGTACAGAGAAAGTTGACGCACTGGTGAAGACAGGCAAGCAGTTCACCTCTTGTCCAAAGCTACTGACAAAGATCAAAAAATCGGGAAGACCAATTTCACCATTGCCATCCAGGTCGTATTTTGCTTCATACTTCTCCTGGCCTTCCTTTGACCCGAACGAATCGACAAAGAGCAAAAAGTCGGCTATATCGACAACACTACTCCCGTCAAAGTCCGCAGAAGGTGGCGTATCAGCAGAGGCTGGTTTCACACATACCAGTAACGCAAGAATGGATATAAATAATCTTTTCAATATTTCCTCGCGATCCTTTAACAACAAGCAGACGAAAGCAACTTGATTTTATGCTTGCGGGTCGAGTCCACACCAATCACACCATTTTCATCTGTCCTGGTCAGGGAGGACAATCCAAAGGGAGTTAGCTGATGATCATCTGTCATCAGCCGAAATTAAAGGTTGCCCTCCCATTTTTTGAGTCCTATGTCCGTGTTTCGGTTATGATGATGGTGGCATCAGAACAGTATTTAAGGCAAAAACCGTGCCAATGTGAGCGTTGTCCAGACAGATATACTCATAACGAGTTGTTTTACATAAAGAAAGAGAGCCAATCTGACTATATCATATCGTCGCAGAATAGTCGGATTGGCTCTTATATAAGACCTATTGCGGTCCCGAAAGACCTATTACGGTCCCAAAACTATATTACATCAGTGAAATTCGAATTTATTTTTTGATACCCAATCTTTTCATTTTGTTATACAGGGTAGAAGGTGGTAATCCCAGCAGTGTCGCCGCTCCCATAGCTCCCTTTATCTGATAGTTGGTGGCTTCGAGCACACCGAGAATATAGCGGCGTTCAAATTCATCCAAAGGCACGACT
>JAPPAB010000028.1 GCA_026705765.1 Gemmatimonadota bacterium | reverse complement strand
GGTCCTGAGGACGGTACGGATAGTTATCGCCCAGATGCCATTTGCCAAACACACCCGTTCGATAACCGTTCGCCCGGAAAATATCGGCCATAGTCGGCAAATCTGGTCGCAAAAGCGAGCGTCCGCTGCTCACGTTTACTGCGCCATTGCGTGCCGCATCAAGTCCGCTCAGCAATTGGCCGCGAGTAGGCGTACACATGGGCGCAACGTGAAAATCCGTCAGCCGAATACTTTCTCCGTGCAAGCTGTCCAGATTCGGTGTTCGGGCAACAGGATTGCCGTGACAGCCCAGATCGCCATACCCCTGGTCGTCGGTAATGATCAAAATCACATTGGGACGGGAAGGGTGCAGGTTTGATGATTCATATTCTTTCACAACAGTTTCACCTTTCAATATAGCTTTAATCAGGTCTTTTTCAGATCTTCCCTGGCCAGATCATCCATTTAATAAATGAGCCGACCTTTGCGTAGCGCAGGCTCATTGTAGCGCTCCATCTGGGCAATCAACTCAGCTTTAAATCTCTCAGCAACCTCTTTGTATTCGGGATCGGAATATACATTGACCAACTCATCCGGATCCTTATGCAGATCGTACAACCAGGGATCATCGACCTGTGAGAGAACCAATTTATAACGTCGGTTAACAGCCATAATGGTCTGCGATGTTGAAGTAGTCATATAGACAATGCGATCGTCATCTACCACCTTTTCATCACCGAGAAACGCCGCCGCATCATTTAACCCATGGGCATCTGGAATCTCCTCCTCAATCCCCATAAGGCCCAGAATCGTCGGACCGAAATCAGCCGTCGTATAGGCGGTATTCACAACTTTCCCCGGCGCAATCTTCTCGGGCCAGCGAATCACAAACGGAATCTTTGCACTGCCCTCGTAGGGCATCCCCTTGTTGTGGCGCCTATGTTCGCCCATCAGGTCGCCGTGATCGGCAGTAAAAATCACAATCGTATTCTGATCCAGTCCCCCGGCTTCCAGATCTGTTAGAATACGCCCCACATTATCGTCGATGCATTTGACCATCCCAAAATACCTCTGCATCTGCCTCTGATTCAGTTCACGGGCCGTATTCCTGTCTCCAACCCGGTGCCATTTCGGCATTTTCTCCACGGGAAAATCCATCGTGCGTGGATTTTGAAAAACCATATCTTTGTACATCGTGTCGTAGGGCGCGCGAACCGTGTTTGGCCCGTGCGGATCCGGGATAGAGACCATAATGCAAAAGGGGTGATTCTGATCGCGTTCAATAATTTCCAGAGTGCGGTCAGTCAACCAATCAGTTGTAAACGACTTTTCATCGGCACCATCTACTCTGCTGGCAGGCCCACCCCTGTTGTTCCTCGCCGCAACATAGGGTGTGCCGTCCTCTTTCAGACCGAGTTTCTTCCAGTGACCGCGGTTCCACATATACCGATTGTCCTCAAAACCAAATTTGTGCTCTGGCGCAAAGCCGGGCTTAGCTTCTCCACCCAGATGCCACTTGCCGAGATATGAGGTGACATACCCCTGGTTTTTGAGCACCTCGGCAAAAGTGATCAACCCCTCTTTCAGGGGGATATCGTTTTTATACACGTCGGTAGCAATCGGATAAAGGCCGGACACAAAAGAAGCACGCGAAGGCGAGCAAACAGGCGACGACGAATAATAACTGTCGCAAATAGCGCCGTCCCGGGCGAGCGAATCAATATGAGGCGTATCCACTTTGACCCCCGGTCCCCAGACAAAAGCCTGATCCTCCGGCATCAAATCGCGATAACAACCCAATGTGCGAAAATTGTGTTCATCGGTGTGAATAATCAGCAGATTTGGTTTACTCATTTCGTTCTCCCTGTTTGTCATACCCATCTATTGTTGAGCAACAGTACGTTCGTACTCCATATCATAATACGGATTGGGTTCGTTGGGGATAATGGCTTTTGTATCGCGTTGCCAATTTTTGAGATCTTTCAAAAGTTCAGTGGCTTTTTCGGTATGACGTGTAGCAAGGTCATTTTTTTCACCAATATCACGAGCAATATTGTAAAGTTCCACACTCTCGGTATCAAATCGCTCAATCAGTTTCCAGTCACCCTTGCGGATGGCTCCCGAAGGCACAGTACGCCAACCCGTACCCTGACCAGCGCGACCACCCCGCAAGGGCGTGATATTTTGGCAATCAGATCCTCCGAGATACAGAGGGAAGTGCCAGTACAGGGTATCGCGTTTAAGGGATGTTGCACCAGAGAAAAGAGGAACCAAACTTTCACCATCAACAGGTTGATGCTCAGGAAGTGTACCAGAGGTAACTTCAGCAAGGGTAGGCATAAAGTCGATACCGTAGATCGGCACATCGCATGTTGTGCCCGCAGGAATGACACTGGGCCAACGCATGCAGGTAGATACGCGGATACCGCCTTCGTAAAGCGCGCCTTTGCCACCGCGTAACGGATCCATATTGGTGTATTTGGCTATGCCGCCATGATCGGCTGAAAAGATGACAAGCGTGTTGTCTGCAAGGCAGAGATCATCGAGCGTTTGCATCACGCGCCCCACGCTTTCATCAACGCTTTCAACCATAGCACCATAAGGCGGGTTGGAATGTCCGGCTTTCTCGTAGGCGGCAATTTTATCAGCTTTGGCTAAAATGGGGGCGTGCAGCGCCCAGTGGGCGAGATATAGAAAAAAAGGGCCATCCCGATTGTCTTGAATAAATTGAACCGCTTCGTCGGTCAACCGATCTGTGAGATACTCACCTTCGGGACCATCGCGCATAGCAGGATTTTTATAAGGGCTAAAATGGCGTCCCATGCGCTGGTGACCACCAACGTTGTGATCAAAGCCTTTAGAAATGGGTCCCGCTTCAGGATCATTGCCAAGTTGCCATTTGCCGATAGAACCACAAGCATATCCTGCAGATTTGAGCACTTGCGGTATGCAAGTGACATCGGGTTTGAGGGCTATTGGATAATTAGAAGGAAAGCGTTCTAAATCGGCATCGCGAGCAGGCGTTATCAATTTCATCAGACGAACATCGCCTTTAGATGCACCACCAGGTGTATAGATCTCATGACGCGGTGTGTACATACCCGACATAATACTGGCACGGGAAGGTGCGCAATTAGGCCCACAAGAATACGTCTGCGGAAAAATCATGCCACCGTGAGCAAGGCGATCAATATTCGGCGTTTCATGCGTCTTACAACCCAGAAAGCCAACATCGCGCCATCCCATGTCCGATATGAGAATAAAGACGATATTGGGTAATGTCATACGGATCTCCTTATTCCTTCACCCAGCCGCCCATCTTACCGCCTTTTCCACCATATAACCCAGTGCGTCTGTCTTTTCGGGATGCGCACTGAAACAAAACACACGGCCTTTTTCAAACTGCGTGCGAACAATGGCTGAAGTGCCTGGCATAACGCCTTCAGGCGCACCTTTTTTTGCGATCTCAGTGCGATATAGAGCAAGACTTTCGTAATCCGGAACGAGTGGATCATCCGATTTACGGCGTCCCAGCAGAGGTCCCTGACCATAAAAAATCTGAAGAGTTTTCTCCTCAATCCCAAAAAAATCCTGGGCAGCCGAAGACAATTCAATCGTCACAATGCCAGTGCCCCGCGCCCAGTGTTCTCGGTCTATCACCTTTGCATCTATCAAGTCGAGAGACCACGGGTAGTCATTGGTCGCAAGATAGGCTCCGGCACAGATCCCGATAAAACCGCCTCCCTCTTTTACAAATTCCCGCACTGCTTCTCTTCCCTTTGATTTCAGGGCACGCCCCTGCTTTCCTCCGCTACCACCGGGTTGGATGAGAACATCCACCTCCGAGAGCTTACCCCCACGAATTGCCAGAGCGTCCATCCTGAAAATCTCGAAATCCGGCTTTCCCTTTGCCTTGCCGAGCACTTCGAGAAGTTCCGCGCAACTTGGACCAGCACCTTCGCCCTCATATACAGCGATCCGAATCCGAGTATTTTTTATTTTCTTTTCACTCATATTGCACAACCGGCGGCTTTGATGGTTCAATCGGGCGAATAATCTTTCGACGAGCGGGCGTCAATCTCGCCACCAACTCATCAGAGTACTCATACCCAAAACGATCTCGGGTCCAAAAAGACGAATAGCGATAAATCAATGCGCGGCGTTCTCCCTCGTTGGTCCTCACACTGGCACCGTGAATAAGTGCATCTGTAAACACAACGGCATCTCCCGCCTTGAGATGCACCTCCTTGAGATAGGGTGCCATATCACCAGGCTCGAGAACATAATTCTTCCTGCCCTGCCCCTTCTGATGCACCAGCACTTCATCATTGTGGTTCGTCCGTTAATTCTACGAAAAATAGCTTGACAAAATACGCTCATAAGTATATATTTTTATTATGCTTAAATCCTTTAAATACAGATTGCGCCCAACGAAAAAGCAAGAGAAATTCTTGCTGGCACATATTGAAGAATGTCGCTTGCTATACAACCAATTTCTCTGTGCGAGAATACAAGCATGGAAAAATGAAAATAAGTCTCTGTCTCGTTATGACCAGACTAAAACAATACCAATGATGAAGCAGCAGCGTCTTGCATTCAAGCAAGTCTATAGTCAGGTATTGCAACAGGTGTCCACAAGAGTAGATTGGGCATTCAAAGCATTCTTTCGTCGTCTTAAAGAAAAAGCAAAGACGGGCGAGAAAGCAGGCTTTCCCAGATACAAGGGACAGAATCGCTATGATTCTATCACCTATCCTCAGTTTGCCAATGGATGCAGACTGGACGATAAGGGCTTGCGAATGGGCAAAATAGGCTGTATTCGGATTGTCCAGCACAGGCCACTTGACGGCATTCCTAAATCTTGCACAGTCATGAGAACAGCGACGGGTAAGTGGTTCGCTACTATTTCTTGTGATATAGGCGACACAAGTAAGAAAGCAGACACTAACTCTGCCGTTGGCATTGACGTGGGTCTCAATTCCTTTGCTGTAACCAGTGACGGACAGAAGATAGCCAACCAGCGATTCTTTAGAAGAGAGCAAAAAACGCTTGCCAAAGCACAGCGCAAATGGGACGCGGTAAAAAAAAGACCCAAGACCGGCGCCGTAAGAGAAAAACGTCGTAAAGTCATTGCCAAAGTGCATGAGCGTATCCGTAATAAGCGACATAACTTTGTTCATCAAGAATCAAGAAAAATGGTCAATCGTCACGGTTTCATAGCCGTCGAGAAATTAGACGTAAAAGAGATGCAAAAGAACAAGCGATTGTCTAAATCAATAGCAGACGTAGCGTGGTCCCTGTTTCGGCACTGTCTCAAATACAAAGCGGAAGAGGCTGGTATTGGATTCAAGGCCGTCAAGCCTGACTACACCTCACAAGATTGCTCGGCATGTGGACATAGAGAGAAAAAGACACTCTCAGATCGTGTGCATCATTGCAAGGCGTGTGGCTATAAGACGGACAGAGACCACAATGCTGCGATAAACATATTGACGTTGGGGCTACAACGTCAGGCGACCTAACCGCCAAGAAGCCCAACTGCTCTATCGTTGGGAGTAGTCACCGTTATGATATCGAAAACTGGTGCGATAACTCTTGGTTGTGCCCACCGGAATGAACAGGTACATAGCTGCCTTTCCGACTGACAGACAGATGGTTAGCCCAGATATACAACCCATCATTATCGACATAGCGCTTCACATACTCAATCCAGTTGGGATTATCGATCAAAGCCTCAAAAGCTGGTCCACCCTCAATAATATTCGCAAACTTAATATCGGGGCCCTTTACGGGTTCGGGATCGCTACCGCGAACATGGCCGATCCATTTGTGTCCAGCCTCGTGTAAACGAACCCAGTGATCGACCGTCTCATTAATCTCCGCAATTAACTCTGGAGAAACAACATCCTTCAGAACGAGATATCCTTGAAGATCAAAACGGTAATCATCCCATGCAGTAGGTGAGGGTACCATATTTTTTCTCCTTATTTATCAACGCGAATGCCCCCAGTGTGCCCAGATCCCAACCGAAACCACTGAGGGCAATTGTACTGCTGTAACGACTCCTATGTCGCTTCAAATCGTGCCATACAATTTCCCTATTATTCACAGTACAGCTTCGCCACGGCAATCGCATCCTCTTCCCAACAGGTATAAAACAAATACAACTGACCATCTTCTTTGAACGCATAAGAATCGTGCACCACATCGCCCTCCCAATCCTCCTCGGCGCGAATCATCTCTTCGGGGGGATAACTCGTCTGCCACGCCTGCCAATCACCCGCGCTCAAATCCACAGTCGAACGCATAATATATTCCGGCTCCTCCCATTTTCGGCTGTAAAACACCTCCAGCGTCTCGCCATCCCCCATCACCCGCACACATCCGTGGCGCAATCCCAAACCCCCATTGGGAAGATGATCGCCCGCCAACCCATCGGCGACGAGATCATCCTCAATAGGCGACGATTCAGCAGACACCCACAGAGGATCGCTCGTATTCCAACCCACTGGCGCATCCCACGGACATTCGGGAACAGCTGGCTCTAAAAAAAATCCGCGCTGTGCAAAACCGTACCAATCGCCATGGTAGGTAAACACGCGCAGATAATTTCGATCCGCAAATTTCAACCGTTTCAATCCGCAGCCTTCTTCGCCACCCACTTCGGGACGGTTAAAATTCAATCCGGACTTCGACGTCGCCACAAATGAACGCTGGCCATCATTGCTGCTCCCGTGAACCACCATGATAAACTGCCGACTATCCTCATCCACAATCACCTCGGGAGACGACACATGCCCCTTCAACACAATACCATCCACCACATCAATCGTCTCAGTCTCATTGTCCAGCCGCAAATCAAAAACTCCGCGCCCGGGAAAACGCGGATCATCCAATCTCCCGGCATTAAAAATCGTCCAATCCGCCGAATCCACCCGATCTGACCACGCCAGATGAATACTCGTCCCGTGATGCGACGCAAAATAGAGATAATAATTCGCATCCGGATGTGCCCGATCTTCCGCAGACACCCAGTCGGGAACCCGAACCACCGTGGGAAACATCGCATCGCCGCGCAGCCTCGAGCGATTGGGATCTGCCCCAATCCTGAGCCGCCGCACATCACTTCCATCGACAATTGGCTTACCGTGCAATTTCTCAACCCGATAAGTTACTTCACCCATGCAATTCTCCATGTTTAGCGGCGTTCATCCAGCGGCGTCCAACCGCGCCCTGGGGCGTGAACCTTCTTTCTATCCCACTCTCTCCGCAACGTGGCAAAAGCCTCGGGATCTCGCATCTCTCGCTCGGGATTTTGCGTATCCTGAATCACGAAATACGCCTCGCCCGGATGGCACGCCATCGTCACTGGCTCGCGTTCTGGCATATAATCTTCGGGCACCTCGCCAATATTGCTCGGCACGCCAAAATCCTGATATCGCAAATCCATACTCCACCGCACAATATCCGTCTTATTTTCAAACGAAGCATGGGGCGTCAAATTCGTCAAAAACAAAACCGACCCCGCCGACATCTCCACGGGTATTGCGCCCTTCGGAACATTTTCAGGTGCAATTTCCAAAAAACCCGCGTGACCACCCGTATAATGTCGGATAATCCCCTTATCCTGCACCTTTGGAATCACCCACAAACACCCATTATCCAGCGTCGCATCCACCAGCGGTACCCAGCACGTCACCATCAAATAATCGTAACAATGTTCCATCGAATAACCCGCATCCTGATGCCAGGGCACTTCCCCGCGCGAATAGCCCGGCACCTTGGGGCGTATGCGATAAATCGACGTACCGACAATATCGGGACCGATAATATCCTCAATACACGCAATCAATGGACGATGCCGCAACGCCTTCAAAATCCCCGGCCCGTGAAACCTACCCGACCAGATCGACATCAACACCTTGTGAGCGGCCTCCGGGTTGTATCGGTTAAGCCTGGTCAGCCGCGTCTCAAATGGCTCCTCGGCAAAATCGCGATCCAGCTCGCCAGCGGCAATCAACTCATCGCACTTCTCCTGAACCGCGCCTGTCAACCCATCCTTCAAAAGTTGCAAATCGTCCGAAGAATAAATGGATTCTTTAACCACATAACCAAGCTCTTTGAACTGTCGAACTTCCTCTGCTGTAAGCCCCATAAGTATGTCCTTTCCGATCACATAACGACTTTTTCCCGCCCGCCAATTGATGGCGGCTCCATAATCCGTCGCTGCTGATCTGTCACATTCGGATAATCGTCTGGATTGTAATAATTCTGCGACCACGCCGAATGTCCCGGGCTAAATTTATACAGCAATGAACGGCGCTCGTGCTCGCCCTCCCATGGCATTGTTCCATGCACCAGTGCCTCTGTAAAAATGATCATATCCCCGGCTTCTGCTTCGGGCTGATGTACATAGTGCGCCGGTCGCTCAAAATTGCGCACATCGCTGGGAATACTGACAAAATTGCTCTTATGCGACCCGGGAACACAGGCAAAGCCGCCATCCCCTTTGCGCGCGGGCGCAAGATTATAAGTAAACACCGTCAACCCATTGCGCATCACCCCATCGTGGTATTTGTACCAATGATCGCCCGGCACACCCGCCTGCAGTGATGGCCCACCGTGCAATCGCCCGCGTCTCGCCCCCTTCTTCATAAAAATGGAATAATCGTGATCCACGCGAAATGTTGGCCCTAGCAACTCAATCATATACGGCAACGCATTGGGATGATCGAACAACGCCTGCGTCTCTGGCCCCCACATTGAAACGCGACTCGTACGGCGGTGCCCATCATTTTCGTCGGCAGGAGCAGCCCATACCTCATCGGCCAACTTATTCAGCGCATCCACCTCATCTGCGCTCAACACATTTTTGACAACCAAAAACCCCTGCAAATCAAATCGAAATTTCTCTTCTGGTGTCATAATCCCCTCCGTTTTCACTACAGATTGTCAACCGCGTAAACAGCTTTCTCTATCTGTTCCTCTCCAACGGTTTTGACCCCGGCATCAAAACCGAGCAACAGGGCAATATCGCAAATATTATTTATATTTTGTGGAACACCATTAGACGCTTGATAGAGCGCGTCGAGCGCGTCCTCATCAAATAAAGATCGATCAGCCCCAGCTTTTTCCAGACGAGTTTGCACATAAGATAGGGTTTCTTCGCGCTTGAGCGGCGCGAGATGATATTGCCGCGCAACCTGTTGTCCCAATGCCTCAACGCCCGCAACCCGTTCCATGAGATCTGCCTGTCCAACGAGGAGAAGGGTGAGAAAAAAACGCCCGTTGCGTTGAAAGCTGAACAGAGATTGCAACGCTTCAAACGTATCGTCGTCTTCTATTGCATGGGCATCATCGACAATAACAACCGTATATTTGCCCGCATTGGCACTTTTGACGGCCTGAACCTCAAGTGCGCGTTGCAATTTTCCGTTCGATTGGTCCTCAACGTCCAATTGCTCGAGCATATCCCGCAGAAAGTCTTCCGGCGAAAGACCAGGTCTATCCATAAGTGCGATTTTATACCTATCAGATGACAGTTCATGGATGAGCATGCGACCCACAGTGGTTTTGCCACAGCCCACATCGCTCGTGAGCACGGCAGCCCCCAGGCGGTTATTGATCGCGTAAAACATTTGCAACAATGCTCTCTGGTGATCTCTCGAAGAATAAAAAAAACGCGGATCTGGCACATTTTCAAACGGCAATTCTGTCAGATTCCAATATTTATCGTACACGGTCTTAATCCTTTATTTTAAGTCCGATCATGGATTTTACGCACCTATCGGAATAGAAGTTTACCCCTGCCCATTGCACCTGTTTTATCGCAATCCAATATAGTTACCTCAAACGGTCTGTGTCAAGTGATCGACAAAGCGATTTAAGTGTTTTCGGGCATTTTAGACAACACGGAGACATTGACACAAAATACTTTGACGGAACGTATCCAAACCCTATATTTTGCTGCACTGCACTGGTAACACATCTATTTTGACTTTCATTTTGGAGATCTGTATGGCCTGGTGGCAATCCGTTTTGCTGGCCACTTACAGCCTCGTGTTTGCATTGCTGATGCTCGTAAGCCTGCATCGACACTTGATGGTACACCTCTATTACAAGCACCGTCGCAAACAGCCCATTCCCCGCGGCACCTTTGATGAATTACCCTTTGTGACAGTGCAATTGCCCGTATTTAACGAACGCTATGTGGTCGAACGACTGATTCGCGCCGTCGCCAAAATGGATTATCCAACCGACCGCCTCGAAATTCAGGTTTTAGACGACTCAACCGATGAGACAACCGCAATTGCCAGGCAGTGCGTTGATGAACTTCGACATTCGGGACTGAATATCGCGCTGATACACCGCAAAACGCGCACCGGGTATAAAGCCGGTGCGCTCGCAGAGGGATTGCGAGTTGCACGCGGTGAATTGATCGCAATTTTTGACGCCGATTTTCTGCCGCCACCGGACTTTTTAAAAAAAACCATTCCGCATTTCGCAGAACCGCAAGTCGGCATGGTTCAGACGCGCTGGGGACATCTGAATCGGGACTACTCCATCTTGACACGCGTACAGGCCATCTATCTCGACGGCCATTTTGTTATGGAACACGGTGCCCGAAGCCGCTCGGGCTTGTTTTTCAATTTTAACGGCACAGCAGGCGTCTGGCGTCGAGCCTGTATCGACGAAGCTGGCGGCTGGCATCACGATACCCTGACCGAAGACCTCGACTTGAGCTACCGCGCGCAATTGGCGGGATGGCAATTTGTCTATCTCTCAGATACCGTAACGCCAGCCGAAATCCCCGTGGAAGTAAATGCCTGGAAATCACAGCAATTTCGGTGGGCAAAAGGCTCTGTTCAAACCGCCAAAAAAACACTGAAAACCCTGTTGCAAAGCCATCTCCCCTGGCGTGTAAAAGGCGAAGCCGCTTTTCATCTGGTAACCAATTTTGCATATTGTTTGATGGCAATGATCGCCATTCTCATTTTTCCCGCAATTGTGCTGCGGGAAGACCTCGGATGGCTCAGAGTATTGATAATCGATTTTCCCCTCTTTGTAGGCGCGACGGGCGTGATCTCGAGATACTACATCCACTCGCAGCGAGAAATATATTCGGATTGGAAATCGCGCATCCTGTATTTACCATTCGTACTCGCCCTGGGCATGGGGATATCATTGAATAACGCGCGCGGAGTGATTCAGGCTCTGCGGGGGCACGAGACCGCATTCAACCGCACCCCTAAGTATCGCGTTATCGGACGAAATGGAAATTGGTATCGCAAAAATTACGCCCTGAAAAAAAATATAACTGCATTTTTGGAAATTGGACTCGGCCTTTATCTGCTGGGTGCCATGGCGTATTCGATTGCCAAAGGGCTGTACTTCCCCGTACCATTCCTGATTTTGTTTGCCTCTGGCTTTTTTTATGTGGGGGGAATGTCTTTATTCCAGGGCATGTGGGCAAAAATACATTCGCGAGCAATTGAAGTCGCAGAAGCAAACTAAAATAGTAAAGGCAGAATGGGTATATGGCAACGCGACTCAACAATCCATACCTCTGGGCTTATACCGCAGCCATTCTGCTGCACATTATGTTCCTGCTCATGGAGAACCCGCTATGGCACTCTGCGATCATTGTACCGCAACCAGAAAAAATACCCGCATCACCGCCCCTGACATTTGAATTTGTCGATGTGCCCCAAAATCGAGACGACGCACCGCCCGAAGAAACCCCTTTGCTCGCAGAGCGCGATAACATCTCTCGCGATCAACAAACGGTCCCCTTACCCGAAAGCCACTTACCATTTTCCGATGGCATATCACAGGCTAAAAATATAGCGGCACCAGCGCAGGGGAAGCCGCGCAGTGAGACGCAAAGCGCAGACCGTACGCAGGGAACCACCGACAACCCCTTTAGCTTTGTGGATGTATTGCAAAAAAATCCCGAAGAAGCGCGAAAAGAGCGAGAACGCGCGGTATTGGGCGGCGAACTGCCCCAACCACGCATAGATATGGACAATAGCAAGACCCGCGCACTCGAACGCGGGGGATTGCAACTGAGCACTTACGCCTGGAATTTCGCCCCCTACATGCAATATCTCAAGCGACATATTGACCGTCATATATATCCGCCTCGCGCATTCGAATTGGGTATGATTGATGGCAAGACCATAGTGAAATTCAGAATCTGGCGCGATGGGCGGCTCGAAGGCCCCGAATTGATCGACTATGAGGGCCATTACCTATTGCGCGATACGAGCTTGAAGGCTATCGAACTATCGGCACCATTCAAGGCATTACCGCCAGATTTCCCGGAAGAGTACCTCGACATTACGGGTACTTTTGAATATTTGATTTTTGGCAAAGGACAAAGGCGATAATAATATGGGCTGGGCACTATTTGAACAGGGTGGCCTCATGATGTATCCTCTGACCTTGTGCTCAGTACTGGCTTTGGGCATTGCAATTGAGCGCGGGTTTGCACTGCGCCGTCGCGCCGTCATCCGGCCCGAAATTGTCAGTGTAATCGACAATATTCAAGGCCCCGAAGACATCGGATTGGCATTGAACGTCTGTCGGCAGCACAAAGGTCCTTTCTCCGCGGTAATGCGCGCGGGATTGGACAATCGCCATTTGCCTTTAGAAGAGGTCAGAGAAAGCATTCTGGACCAGGGCCGTCAGGAAATGGGCGTATTGCAAAAGGGACTGGTAGTACTGGAAACCGTAGCGGGAGTTTCACCGCTTTTGGGACTCCTGGGCACTGTTCTGGGCATGATAAAAGTTTTTCAACAGGTCTCAGAAGTAGGCGTAGGACAGGCCAATCTTCTGGCAGGGGGCATTTCCGAAGCAATTTTAACGACTGCCGCTGGACTTTTTATTGCGATTCCATCACTCGTATTTTACAATTTATACAGCAGTCGGGCAGAAAGCTTGATCCTGGAAATTGAGAAATACGCCAATACCCTCCTGAAAAAACTCCGGGGGTTTCAAGACTCCGAAGGTGAATAGTAATGCGAATGCAAATGCCCCTCAAGCGCCGCCCGGCCATCAATGTGACTTCTTTGATCGATGTCCTATTTTTATTGCTTACATTTTTTCTTGTAACCACGCAATTTATCGATCAATCCGCACTCAAGGTCGAACTGCCCGCCATGGAACACGCGGAAAAAACGCAGCATCCAAGACGTTATATTCTCAACGTATCGGCAGATGGTCAAATGGCATTGGATGGTCAGATGGTCAATCAACCGGCATTGCGGGAATTATTAAAACAACACGCGGCGGATATCGATGAAAGTGGGGGGCTCATTTTGCGGGCAGACCGTCAATTGCCCTATGGCGACGTGATGTCGATTCTGGACCTCGTCAGAGGTGTGGGAATCAGACGGATTACCAATGCCACAGCGGAAACCAATAAATAGCGGTTTTGGTCTCAGAGGTCGGAACAATGCGCGATTCAAAATCGTCCAATTTTTTACATATGGAAGATATCCAAATCGTCGCCCGGGTCTTAGAGGGCAACACAGAGGCTTTCTCCGTGCTGGTTCAGCGACACCATGAACGCGTGTACAATGCGGTTTACAGCCTCATTGGCGATCTTGACGAAGCCGACGATTTGGCGCAAGAGGCATTTCTCAAGGCATTTCGCGCCCTGAATCGATTTCGGGGGCAATCGCTATTTTCAACGTGGTTGCACCGCATCGCTATCAACTGCTGCTTAGACCACCTCAAATCCAGACATCGGCGCAGCTTTATATCTCTGGATGAACACCGAGAAAATTGGGATGCACCGCGCATCTGGACGGGTCAGCCCCAAAATGCAGATATGCGCGTTGAACAACGGGAACTTCAAGAAATTCTCGAACGCGCCCTGGACGATCTATCGGAAGAATACCGCGTGACCTTTGTTTTGAGAGAAATTGAAGGTCTGACCTATGAAGAAATTGCCGAATTGCTCAAATGCTCAATAGGAACCGTTAAGTCTCGCCTGTTTCGAGGACGAACAAAACTCCGCGAAATTTTGCAGGTGCAATACGACAACTGGATTGAGGCGTGATATGGACGCAGGCAACACCATTGACATCAACCGAGAATTGTTGTCAGCTTATCTCGATGATGCGCTGACAGAAGCAGATCGAGCCAGAATTGAGATACTCTTGCGCACATCTGACAGTCTCAGGCGTGAACTGGCCGAGATGGTGCGAATGCGCCAACTATTTGCCGCCTGGTCTCCGCCTGCACCCGACCGTTTTTTTGTGCGGCGCGTAGATATAAAAATCCAGGAAGAAGTAGCGCGAATGAAGAACCGATGGGGATTTCAAAAATTCGCCACTGCCGCAATGTTGCTGATCTCCATTGGCTCGCTGGCATTTTTGACCCAACGCCTGGACAGAAATGTTGAACCCGTCACCCTGGATGCTTTTTTACAGGGTTCGCTCGACCGCGAGGTTCGAGAAGTTGTGAGTTTGACCGAAGATGATTTTTCCAAAGACCGCGTACTCGACCTCGTCTTATCCGACAACACGCGTTAGAAGGTTTTTATTATGTTTATTTCGCGTTTCCGCTTTACATGCCTGATTGTCTTGTGTTTATTACTCGGCGCAGTGATAGGGACTGTTTACGAAAGTCTTGCGTCTGGTAATGCTGGAAAAAGGCGAGTGCGCATGTCTGAAATGGTGGCAAAGCTCGACCTGTCAGATAAACAGAAAGCGCAACTGGACACAATCCTCGAGGAAGGGCGCAAATGCATGGTCGATATCAACACGGCCTATCGCTCTGAGTTTGGAAAAGTGAGAAACACAACCCGCGCTCAAATTCGGGAAATTTTGACACCTGAACAGCGAAAAGAATTTGATGAGATGATGGCCGAACAAGAGACTCGACGGCGTACCCAGCACAGAAACAGGATTCACAGCAATAAAGCCGAGTGATAAAGAATTTTGTGCAAAAATAAGTGAGTAATTGTTTACTTTCTTTTAATTTTTAAGTTTTGAGAAGACGGAGGGATGATGCAAAAAATAGCCAAACACCGATGGTTCGTTCTGCTTTTTCTCGCGCTCTTTGCCTGCGGTGAAGAAGCACAACAGGCACAGGGCGGACGTGCTGGACGCGGTGGTCGCGGTGGACGCGGTGGTGGTGCTGCTGCGCCCGTCAAGGTCGAGACTGTAAAACAAGGGGATATTTCTGCATATATCCTCAAAAACACAACACTCGAAGCCGAAAGATGGGTTGACGTTCGAGCGCGCAGACCCGGACAGGTCATCGCGATCTCAAAAGAAGAAGGCGACCCCGTACGCGAGGGTACTGTGCTGGCGAGGCTCGACGCCGACGCTGCCCAGATCAGCGTCGCGCAACGAGAAGTTGCCTATCAAGAGGCCAAACAGCGGTATGAACGCGAAGATGCCCTATTTCAGCGCAACCTGGGTAGCAAACAGTCTTATGAAAATGCCAAGACCCAATTCGAATCTGCCAAAGCACAACTCGAACAGGCCAAACTCGATTTGAGCTACACGGCGATTAGATCACCCATTGAAGGCATTATGACGCTGAGAAATATCGAAGTGGGCAATATGGTCACCAACAATCAGGTGGTGGCCTCTGTAGCCAAATTTGATCCTCTGCTTGCACGCATCCAGGTAACCGAAAAGGACTTTGGTAAAATCACCGTAGGACAGACTGCGCGCATTACTATTGAAGCTGCGCCTGAAAAGGAATTTACGGGCACGGTGAAAATGATCAGCCCCGTGGTGGATCCCGAAAGCGGCACGGTCAAAGTAACCGTCGAGATACCTCGAACAGATAAAAGTCTATTGCGTCCCGGGATGTTTGCCTCGGTCTATATCATCACGGAAACGCGAATAAACACCCTGGTCATTCCCAAAAAAGCCCTCGTACTCGAAGGAGAAGGCAACCAGGTATTTACCTTTGAGACCGATCCCGAAACCGGACGCGGGCAGGCCCAACGCAGGCGCATCGAAATCGGTTTTACTGATAGCGACCGCTTAGAGATTCTCAATGGCCTTTCCCAGGGAGAGCAAGTCATTACCGTGGGACAGGAAGGATTGAGACCGGGTTCCTCCGTGCGCCTCGTCGGAGAAGCCGCACCCCCCGCACTTGCCGGACGCGGTGGACAGGGAAGGCAGGGTCGAGGGCAGATGGGTCAAGGCGGGCAGGGCAGACAGGGACGAGGACGTGGTGGAAGTGTTCAAATGGGTGAAGGCGGACAACGAGGTGGCGATGGACAGGGAAGGCAGGGACGAGGACGCGGGCAGATGGGACAAGGCGGACAACGAGGTGGTGGCACTATGGCAGGAGATGATGCCAATACCGGTCAAATGGGTCAGAGAGGCCAACGAGGTGGTGGACAACAGGGTCGCGGACAGATGGGTGAAGGTGGACAGGGCAGACAGGGACGAGGACAAATGGGACAAGGTGGACAGGGCAGAGGATTTGCAGGTGGGCAAGGTGGCGGTGATCCCACAGACCGTATAAAACGCATAATCGAGCGCTTCCCCGAAGTCAAAGCCGAATATGAAAAACGCGTGAAAGACGACCCTGAACTCGCAACAAATATGGAAAAACTCCGCGCTTTTGTGACTGAAATGCGAGAAAAAGGATTGATACCAGCACGAGGCGGACGAGGTAATTAAAACTTATGAAACTCATTGAATTTTCGACCCGGCGACGGGTAACAGTAACGATGTTTGTGGCTGCGGCAGTGTTATTTGGCATGGTGGCTTTTCAGCGCCTGTCGATCAATCTACTGCCCGACATCACCTATCCCACCCTGACGGTGCGCACAGAATACGAAGGCACGGCTCCCTCGGAGATGGAACGCTTAATCACCGAGCCGATTGAGGGATCTGTAGGTGTGGTAAATGGGGTTATCCGGGTAACATCGACCTCCCGCCCTGGCATATCGGATGTGGTTGTGGAATTTGCCTGGGGTACGGACATGGATTTTGCTTCCCTCGATGTTCGGGAAAAGCTCGATCAGGTGCGCCTGCCACAGGACGTGAGAAAACCCGTACTGTTGAGATTTGACCCCTCGCTGGACCCAATCATGCGCATCGGACTCTACGGCGAAGAAAGCCTGATCGCGTTACGCCTCCTGGCCGAAGAAGAAATTAAGCCCGAAATGGAAAGCCTCGAAGGGGTCGCATCTGTGCGCGTCAATGGCGGCCTGGAAGAAGAAATACAAGTTGAGATTGACCAGCCCAAACTGGCTGCATTGCGCATTCCACTCGCTCAGGTCGTCAATCGCTTAGCCCAGGAAAATGTGAATCTGACAGGCGGAGAACTCAAAGATGGCGAAGCGGAATACCTGGTTCGCACATTCAACGAATTTAAAACAATAGAAGAAATCCAGGACATCGTGGTGGGCCAGCGGCAGGGCACAATTATCACATTAGCCGATGTGGGGTTGGTGACCCGGGGGCACCGCGAACGCACGGTAATCACGCGTATTGATCAGCAAGAAAGTGTCGAACTGGCCATATACAAAGAGGGCGATGCCAACACCGTAACCGTTGCGCAATCCGTTAAAGAAGCCCTTGAGCAATTCCGCCGCACATCCGGCGATTTGCTGGGCAATTCTCGGATGGAGGTCGTCGCGGATCAATCGACATTCATTCGAGACTCGGTTTCCGAGGTCCTCAACACCGCTATTTTGGGTGGTTTTTTGGCCATTATCGTCCTCTATCTGTTTTTGCAAAGCCCCAAAAGCACGGGCATCATCAGCGTATCTATTCCCATTTCGGTTGTTGCGACATTTTTCCTCATGTACGCATCCGACGTGAGTCTCAATATCATGTCTCTGGGTGGTCTTGCCCTGGGAATTGGCATGCTGGTTGACAACTCAATTGTCGTACTCGAAAGCGTACAACGTTACCAGGACAGCGGCCTGAGTCCGCGTGAAGCGACCAATAAAGGGGGGTCTGAAGTGGGGCAAGCCGTAGTGGCTTCTACAATGACGACAATATGCGTCTTTGTCCCCATTGTCTTTGTCGAAGGCATTGCCGGGCAACTATTCCGCGACCAGGCACTTACCGTGACCTATTCGCTCGTCGCCTCCCTGCTCGTTGCCCTCACGGTCATACCCATGCTGGCTTCGCTGGAATTTTCCTGGATTGGTGAATTTGCCGCCGTAGAGAAACGAAAAAAGGAAAGCGGACACAAGGGTGGTGTAGAAGCACCTGCCCGTGCTATGGGATTGCTGGGCGCGGTTGCAGGATGGTTGGGACGCGGTATTCTGACCTGCCTGACACCTTTATTCTGGATTTTCGACAGAGTGATTGGACGCGCTTATCTCGTCTATCCGCACATTATCAGATGGGCGCTCAGACATCGCCTGTATGTGATTGGGTTGGCAATTGCCCTTTTGGGTGGCACCTGGACACTTGGCTCGAGATTGGGCAGTGAACTAATCCCCGAAATGAGCCAGGGAGCGTTCTCAATTGCAGTCGAAATGCCGCTGGGCACACCCCTTGCCGCCACCACACAAACCATTCAAGCCATTGAGAGAATTGTGCGCAGCCAACCCGAAGTGCGTCTGGTGTACAGCATTGTCGGCACGCAATCGGCATCTGGGGGAAGCGGCGGAGAAGAAAGAGAAAACGTAGGTGAGGTCAATGTCGTACTCCACGAGGGCATTATTAGAGATCGCGAAATTGCCGTGATGGATCGCTTGCGCCAGATGATCCTGGAAATTCCCGCCGTGGATACAAAATTTGCTCGCCCATCGCTATTCTCGTCCCGCACGCCAATCGAAGTGGAAGTCGCCGGTTATAATTTGCTGTCGCTACAGATGATCGCCGGAGAAATGATGGCGCGCATGCAAACTATTCCGGGACTGACAGATATAAAAACAACGAGCGAGGGCGGTACACCCGAAGTGCAAATTCGGTTTGACCGCAAGCGCGTGGCGCAAATGGGCACAACGATTAACGCCATTGGCGAGATTATCCGCAATCAGGTTCAAGGAGAGGTTGCCACACAATTTACCCGAGGAGATCGACGGGTCGATATTCGCGTTCGCGCCGAAGAGGAACACCGAAGCACAGTAGATGATCTGAGGCGGTTAATCGTCAGTCCTAACAATGCCCCATCGCCGGTGCCTTTGAGTGTGGTTGCCGATTTACAGGTGGAAATGGGACCTGCAGAAATTCGCAGAATTGACCAGGAGCGCGTGGCATTGATTTCGGCCAACCTCGTGGGACGAAGTCTGAGTGCTGTCGTCGCAGACCTCGAACGCGAAATAGATCGGATAGAGTTGCCCGCTGATTTTTCGATTAAAGTGGGTGGTCAGAATGAAGAGCAACAGCGATCGTTTGAAAGTATGCAATTGGCGATTGGATTGGCGATTTTTCTCGTTTATCTGGTGATGGCATCGCAATTTGAATCGCTCGTACATCCCTTTGTGATCATGTTTGCCATACCTTTTGCGCTCGTAGGTGTTTTTGCCCTGCTCCTCATAACTGGACAGACCATCAGTGTAGTCGTACTCATCGGTTTGATTATGCTCGCCGGCATCGTCGTCAACAATGCCATCGTGCTCATCGATTATATCAACACGCTCCGAAGAGATGAGGGCATGCCCAAAATGGAAGCGATTGCACAAGGGGGCAGAGTGCGCTTGCGTCCCATTTTGATGACCACCTCTACAACCGTGCTCGGCTTGTTGCCCATGGCACTGGGCATTTTCAATTTTCAGCCCCTTGTCAAAAGCATCGAAGGCGCGCTGGACGGCATATTGTCTGGACAGGTATTCACCGTGGTCATGGCTGTGGTGGGCATGGTATTCCCGGTGGGACAGGGCGCTGAGATACGCGCACCTATGGCCATTACCGTTATTGGCGGCCTGGTCGTATCAACACTGGTAACTCTGGTACTGATCCCAACGCTGTATTCGCTAACCGACCGCAAGGAATAGCATGGACCAGAGCCGAAATGAAGCATTTGTCGAATCGCTTCAGAACTATTCGCTTTCAGAACTCGAAGATATTTATGCACATCTGGATCGCGACCGATTTCCAGAGCGATACGATCAAGTCAGGGCAGAAATCGAAGCGCGCTTAAAAGACTTTGATCCAAAATCTATGGATACAAGTACGCTGACGGATCCACCCGGAATCTTGAGACGCCTCGCGTCGAGCGCAATTGATTTCTCCATGCAAGTGCTCGTTCCTTTTTTAATTTTTTTTCTTCTCAAAAGCGTTCTCTTTCCAGGCGCGCAAACCGCAGGTGCTGGCGGTGGACGAGGCGGTGGACGAGGTGGCGGTGGGAGAGGCGGGAGAGGTGGCGGTGGCGGTGGCGGCAATCAATCCGATGATATCTGGTCGGACATCACGAGTTTTGCAGGAGGTGCGAAGGATATCGCCGTTGGATTGATCGAGGGAGACCCCGCAGCGCAGAGCAGAGCGATGATTATCTGGAATGATTTTGGAATCATTTTGACCATTTTGCTCGCCTTCCGTATTTTCATGACCTTATCGGGATGGGCGCGTTCTGGATTTACCCTGGGGATGCGCGAATTGGGCATTCGAATCGAGCGCGTTGGGGGAGGTATTCCAACCTGGTCACAGGCAGTGGGCAGATTTATTCTACAGCCTCTGCTTTTTATCGCGACATTGGGCCTCAGTGGATTCTGGATGCTGTGGGACCCCAACAACCGGGCACTTCACGATAAAATTCTCGGCACAAAGCTCGTTCGCATGGTGCGCACATGGGAAAAGACAGAAGCCGAAAGAAGATTTGAATAGAATATGTCAGTTATCCGAAACTTTTAATCATGTACTCTCGTCTAAACCCTCGAAATCTCAGGGAAGGAGTAAGTATGCACAGACGGATGTATAAAATGTGTTGCGTCGTGCTGGCAACCGCATTCTTTTTAGGGTGTTTGGCCCCCGTTGCCGAAGCGCGGTCCTTTTTTACTGCACGGCGTACATTTGGTATCTTATTTCTCGGTGGCAGTGCTTATATGGCCAAGCGCGCCATTGATTACAAGCGCGATGCAAACGACAATTACGAAGCCTACAAGGCGGCGAAAGACTCTCGAGAAGCCGAACAATTTTTTAACCGCACGAGCGATCGAGATACCAAGAGCATGATGAGTGTCGGATTTTCCGCAATTTTGTTGATCAGTGGTTTGCGTTTACTCATACACAGCGGCGTGGATGATAAAATGCCCAAAATTGATCGACGAATCAAAATAGATCTCAACAGTGACATTCGCAAAAAATCTGTTGGAATTGTGTTAAAGAAAAAATTTTAATCATCATTAATGGGCAATGAGGAGATTATTATGAAGCACTGGTGGACGCGCCGACTACAACTCGGCCTTTTGGGGATTGCAATAATTTTAATAGCTATGTGGGGATGCGGACGCGAGCGCGTAAATCCGGTTGACTCACAATTTGAAGGAAGCACGACGGCTTTGAATCCGCCGGGCAATATTCGCGCACAGGGCGGTATTGGACGGATTACTTTGAACTGGAACCCCGTGAACAGCACCAATCTTGCGGGATATGGGATATGGCGGTCAACATCGGCTACGGGCAAATTTGATCTATTGCGCGGCGAATCATCCGTTCCCGACGTAACCACAGCACGCACGACTTATGTGGATTCGACAATAGATGCCAGTGTATCAAAAATATACTTTTACAAACTCAGCACCGTAGATGTAGATGGACAAGCAAGTGATTTGTCTGCGTTTGTGAGCGCAGAAGTACTCGATGACACGCGCGCACCGGCTATGCCGACAAATCTCGTCGCCATCACCGATGCCGATGGCAAACAGGTTACACTGGGCTGGTCAGCGCCAGAAATGGATGTAGGCAATCAGGAATTGACCGGCTTGTCCGGGTACAGAGTTTTCAGAATCAAAGATTCGCAGGGCAAACTCCAGATACAGGGTTCGCAAGCAGCACTGGTCCAACTCGCCACAGAACTGGGCATTGACCTCGATAATCTGGGAGAAATATCCGCCGAATTGAAGGATATTTTTGTCGAACTTGGAACCGTGCCAGCCAACCAGACTTATTTCCTCGATACCGATGGGCTCGAAGCTGGCGTGCTCCACGTTTATGTGGTCATCGCCGTCGATCCAGAAGGCAACACAGGACCTCCAGCACTTACATTAGTGACCATAAACACACCAGGCGCGAACGTACCAATACCTGCTGGCTTGCGCGCAACGAAAAATGAACAGGCGCGCATTGTCATATCCTGGAATCCCGTAAACGATTCCAATTTGCTGGGCTATCTGGTTTTGCGGTCACAATCGACACAAGGTCCTTTTACATCCGTAACAAGCGACACGCTCTTTACCACAGGACAGACGACCTATGTCGATTCGCTTGTCGCGACCGATCAAGTGTACTACTACAAAGTTCAAACCGTTGTGCAAGATCCTAATCTTGGACTATTGCGCAGTGATACTTCCACTTTCATCGATGGACTGGCACTTGCCGATCAGAGTGCTCCTGGCGCGCCCTCAGATCTCATCGTCAGCCTGGACGATGATAATTTCCAGCGGGTGATGCTGAACTGGACTGCACCTGTAACAGACAGAAATGGCAATGAACTGACCGGATTGGCCTCCTTTGAAATCTACCGGTCACGCGATAACAACACATCCTTTGCACTAATCGCCACAGTATCGAGCGATCAGGTGAGTTTTGTGGATACTTCTGTCGAATTGCTCACGACGTATTTCTATGCGATCAGAGCGGTGGATCAGGCTGGCAATGCCGGACCCCGATCTCAGCCAATATCTGTAACCACCAAGGGCTTTGCCAGCCCGCGCAACGTGCGGGCAACTCCTGGTGTGCAGAAAATCACATTGACCTGGACGGCGAACACCGAGCCTGAATTGACCGGATATGAAATATTGCGCTTCACTGATCCCACACACGAAACACCCGACAAAACCTTCTCTTCTGTGCTGACGACATATGTGGATACACCCGTCACAGCAGATCACCCCTTTGTCTATCGGGTGCGGGCAGTTGGCACCGCCAACGTGAAGAGCGAATTATCGTCCCCCGTCTCTGCCCAGGCCACTGAAGCTGCTCCGGTTCTGGCAGCCCCGCGCAATGTGCAGGCAAGAGGCGGAATCGGTCATATTACCATCACCTGGACGGCAAACACCGAGCCTGAACTAACCGGGTATCGCGTCATGCGCTATACAGACCCGGCACAGACAGTGGCCGAAGCGACCTTCTCGACCGTGCAGACGACTTATGTCGATTCGCCGCTGGTATCGGGACAGACCTATGTGTATCGCGTACAGGCTGTTGGTACCAATAACGAAGAAAGCGAACGATCACTCTATGCTTCTGCGACCGTCTCAGCCGATCAGAGCCCTCCCGGCGCGCCCTCGGATCTCATCGTCAGCCTGGACGATGATAATTTCCAGCGCGTGCTTATCAGCTGGACGGCTCCCACAAGAGATAGCAATGGCAATGAGTTGACCGGATTGACCTCCTTTGAAATCTACCGATCACGCGAGAACAATACATCCTTTGCGCTGATCGCCGCAGTATCGAGCGATCAGGTGAGTTACGAAGACACATCTGTCGAGTTATTGACGCGATACTTTTATGCAATCAGAGCATTGGATCAGGCCGGCAATGCCGGACCCCGATCTCAGCCAGTATCTGTGACCACCAGGGGATTTGCCATCCCGCGCAACTTGCAAGCAACTGGTGGTGAGTTGAAAATCACCTTGACCTGGGCGGCAAACACCGAGCCGGAATTGACCGGATATGAGATATTGCGCTTTACAGATCCCACAGATGAAACACCTGACAGGATCTTCTCTTCTGTATTGACGACGTATGTGGATACCCCTGTCACTGCCGGACAGACCTTTGTCTATCGAGTGCGGGCAGTTGGCACCGCCAATGAGAGGAGCGAACTATCGGTCTTTGTTTCTGCACAGGCCACCGAGCCGCCTCCGGTTCTGGCAGCACCGCGCAATGTACGCGCGACTGGTGGTGAGTTGAAAATCACCTTGACCTGGGCGGCAAACACCGAGCCGGAATTGACCGGATATGAGATATTGCGCTTTACAGATCCCACAGATGAAACACCTGACAGGATCTTCTCTTCTGTATTGACGACGTATGTGGATACCCCTGTCACTGCCGGACAGACCTTTGTCTATCGAGTGCGGGCAGTTGGCACCGCCAATGAGAGGAGCGAACTATCGGTCTTTGTTTCTGCACAGGCCACCGAGCCGCCTCCGGTTCTGGCAGCACCGCGCAATGTACGCGCGACTGGTGGAATTGGGTATATCGCCATCACCTGGTCTGCCAATACAGAAGCAGAGCTGACCGGGTATCGCATCATGCGCTATACAGACCCGGCGCAAACCGAGGCCGAAGCGACCTTTTCGACCGTGCATACGACCTATGTCGATTCGCCGCTGGTAGCAGATCAGACCTATGTCTATCGCGTGCAGGCGATTGGTGTAAATAACACAGAAAGTGAACCATCGCTATTTGCCTCTGCAACGGCACTGATCGACGATATCCCACCCGCTACCCCCGGCAATTTTGTCGCTATTTTGGAAAGTAGTGGGGCAGCGATCGAGTTGAGTTGGGACGCCCCCACAAGAGATGCAAATGGCGGCGACCTGACCGGACTTGCCAGCTTTGTAATTTATCGCGCGGATCCATTGAATACTGTGCCGACTGAGATAGATACCTTAGATGCGACGCATCAGATGTATCGAGATACCGACCTGCTAAACCGCACGACTTACAGGTATCAGATCTCTGCCATTGACCATCAGGGCAATGAGAGTGCGCGATCACCCATCAGGACGGTGACCACAACTGATATAGTCCCCGTTCCTCCAACGGACCTGGTGGCTCGTTATAATCCCGCTGTTCCCGCGATCAATTTGACCTGGGTAGCTCCCGATAAGTATGACCATTTCATCGTCCAACGGGCAGAAATCGCCGGAGCTGCTTCCGGTGCTGCCATTCGAAATTTAACAGATCAAAATTATACGACTTTGGAAACCGAGGATCCGATCACGACCACTTCTTATAGCGATAGAGATATTAAAAGTGGTTTCACCTATGTTTACCGGATCCGCACATCTCTGTCTGGACGGATCAGTGGTCCTTCAGATACTGATTTTGATTTTTCCCCATAGAGAGTCAGCGAGAGAGGAAAAAAAGGCGTTCTTCTTTTGAAGGACGCCTTTTTTTATATAAATAGGAGCCATCTGTCGCCTTTTATGCGTCAGATGTACGAGTTAAAATTTTTCTTGTTCTTTTTAACTAATTATTTATCAATATGTTATAAATTTCTTTATCTCTGGCACAAAATATGCATGATGTATCTCGTAAAACTTACACATTGGAGGTTTTATGGGAGACATACTGATTGTTGATGGAAATCCGCAACGCGCAATGCAATTGGCGCAACTGCTGAAAAAACTGGGCGCAAACGCGCGCATAGCGGGTTCTTTTTATCACTGCTTGAAACGCATTGAAGAAAGAATTCCCGATCTCGCCCTTGTCGCTGAAGCCCTCCCCGATGGACGGGGATTAAAGCTACTTCCCGTATTTGAAGATCTATGTCCCGTCGTAATTGTGGGTGAATATATGGCATCTGATAGGGTTCTCGAGGCTTTGTCGTTGGGAGCACGCGATTTTCTCGTACACCCTATTGATCGGCAGACCCTGGATATTCTGATCTCTCAATTGCAGGTCGAGGGTAAAATCGCGCTACACTATCTATCCCAAAATCCCAGAGGCGAGTCACCCACTGGGATGGTGATTGGATCGTGTCCAGACATGTTACTCGCACTCAAGCGCGCGGGCCTGTCAGCGCGAACATCGGCTTCGGTTCTGCTTTATGGAGAAAGTGGAACCGGAAAAGAACTGATGGCACGAGAAATACATCGGGCTTCCGGGCGGGCGGGAGCATTTGTAGCACTCAATTGTGCGGCAATAGCAGAAGGCATTGCCGAAAGTGAACTCTTTGGGCATGAGCGAGGTGCTTTTACCGGCGCCATAACCCGTCGGGCAGGGTGTTTTGAACAAGCCGATGGCGGCACGCTTTTTCTCGACGAAATTGGTGAAGCTTCGCCTGCATTTCAGGCCAAGCTGTTGCGGGTCTTAGATCGCGGTGAATTTGTCAGAGTTGGCGGACAATCACTCATACAAACGCAGGTTCGAGTAATTGCTGCCACCAACCGCGACCTCGATTCCATGATTGAACAAGGTGAATTTCGCCTGGATTTGTTTTACAGGCTCGGCGCCGTGACCATATCCCTCCCTCCTCTGCGGGAGCGCAGCGAAGATATCCCCCACATTGTTCAAGCAATGCTAATGCGAATAAAAGCCGATACAGGTATGGAGGTGCAAGGAGTTTCTGAAGCGGCAGTTGCATATCTGGCAGGATATGAATGGCCGGGCAATTTAAGGGAATTGCAACACGCCATTTACCGCGCAGCCCTGGCCTGTCAGAAAGGAGTAATTCTCCCCGAACATCTGGATGTACTCAGGCCCACACAGTCCAGCGCAACAGACAAAATTGAAACCCTGTATGAAATCGAACAAGCGCATATTGAGCGGGTAATGCTCGCCACCAGTGGCAATCAGGGACGAGCTTGCGAAGTGCTCGGGATATCCAGACCGACATTGAGGCGAAAAATACGCCGATACGCGGCGGAAAGAATAAAAAACGGACAGATGTGTTAGACCTTGACTAAAAAAAAAGTACGCCCCATACTATGACGAGCTTTTAACTTTTTTTAGCGAGGTAATTATGGGATTTCTCATTGATCTGGTCTGCACCAAGACGGGCAAAGCGTATTCAAAAGACCAGCTCTGGAATTTGAGCCCAGAGGCAGATGCGCCGTTATTTGCCCGATATGATCTCGATGCAGTTGCAAAAGCCATGCGCCGGGAAAAACTCGCAGAACGCGTACCAACAATGTGGCGTTATGCCGAAGTTTTGCCAGTCGAAAACGATCAATTTCAGGTGAGTCTCGGCGAAGGATTCACCCCATTGTTGCAAGCGACATCACTGGGGCAAGAAATCGGTGTACCAAAACTGTACATCAAAGACGAAGGCTTAAATCCAACGGGATCATTTAAAGCGCGCGGCATGTCGGCGGCAATTTCAAGAGCTGCGGAATTGGGCGCTCAGGCCATTGCCATTCCCTCGGCTGGCAATGCGGGTGGCGCAACAGCCGCTTATGCTGCGCGAGCGGGCTTGCCAGCGCATATTTTTATGCCCAAAGATGTGCCACAAGCCAATTATATCGAATGCAAGATCCTGGGCGCACATGTCGAATTGATCGACGGCCTGATCTCCGATTGCGGAAAAATTGTGGCATCGCGCAAAAAAGCCGAAGGCTGGTTTGATATCTCGACCCTGAAAGAGCCGTACCGTGTAGAAGGCAAAAAAACGATGGGCTATGAATTGGCCGAACAATTTGATTGGGAATTGCCAGAAGTCGTCATTTACCCAACCGGAGGTGGCACGGGATTAATCGGCATGTGGAAGGCATTTGACGAAATGGAACAAATGGGATGGATTGGCTCAGAACGCCCCCGCATGATTTCCGTACAAGCGGCGGGATGCGCGCCCATTGTTCGGGCTTATGGTGCGGGAGATGAACACGCCGAACCGTGGACCGATGCCGAAACAATCGCCGCGGGTCTGCGCGTCCCTGCTGCCGTCGGCGATTTTTTGATGCTAAGAGCCATTCGCGACAGCGGTGGATGCGCGCTTTCCGTCACAGATGAAGAACTAATGGCATCCACATCAAAATTGGCTGCCGCCGTGGGATCATTTCCCGCGCCCGAAGGCGCAGCCACCCTCGCTGCTCTTGAAAAACTCATAGCACAAAATCTGGTTAACGAGCGCGAGCGCGTCGTATTATTCAACACGGGAACGGGCTTAAAATACATCGAACTATTCGAGTAAGATCGCATCTGCAGCCGCGTACCCGCTCCTGACAGCACCTTCAATAGTCGGCGGCAATCCAGTATCTGTCCAATCCCCCGCGAGAAACAGACGGAGGTGTGACGTCTGGGTTTTGGGTACACAATAAGAAAGTGGCAACGCACAAGTCGCCGCGTGCTCGCATATCACTTTGGCGTGTAATAACTCGGCACGCCTACTTTCGGGAAAGACCTGATGAAGCTCTCTGCAAGATAGGTCAACAAGGTCTTCATTTGACATGTGTAAAAGATGATGCGCCGCAGATGCGACCATGGTGAGAAAGCCCTCAGAAGCGCGGTCATAGTTGCCATAGAGCACGGACTTGTTAAAAACCCATTCCATCGTCGTACCGAGCAAACCGCACATAGGTTCACGCATGATGGACCGATCAAACCACAAGTTGACGGAAAAAATGGGCGATGGCTCGTATTGACAAAGCGTGTGATAGAGTTCGGCAAAGGTTTTCCCACAAATCATCCTGGCGAGTTGTAGCGGGGGAACCGCCGCAATACACATATCTGTATCTATCACATCTCCCGAACGGGTATGGATGCGAACGCCAGAAGAAGCAGGCACAATAGACGTCACGGCTTTTCCGCATAGAACCTCGCCATCCCGTTTTGAAATATATTCCCATGCGCGATTCTCAAACAAACCACTCAGACCCGTCCGCGCATATCCCAAACGCGCACCATCTGATTCGCCCAAAAAAGCTTCTCGCAGCACGGCTTGAAGATATCGCGCACTGGCATTTTGCGGTCGCTGGTTGAGGGCGGCAATACAAAGCGGATCCCAGAAAGCCTCTCGCATGCGCGGTTTCTGACCGCAATCGTCGAGCCAGGCATCCACCGTGAGTCCAGTATCGAGATCCTTGTGCAACTCCGCCACAACTTTTCTCAACGGCGGGATATCTGTCCAGTGAACTGCGCCAAATCGCAAAAAGCCGGACAGCAGATTCAACGGCACGGGCAAAAAGGACGGAAACCTCAATGTGTACGCACCACCATCGGCATGGCGAAAGTCTATTCTGAACCGAGGTTGAAACACCACATTGTCGCGCGCGCCAATCCGATCGAGAAAATCGAGCGTCTCCCGATAGCACTTCATCAACAGATGCTGCCCATTGTCAACCGTATCGCCCGTAACGGGATCTGTAAACGAAAAGGTGCGCCCCCCCAATTGCTGCCGCCGCTCCAAAAGCGTGACGGAATATCCCGCATCGCAAAGGCGGACAGCTGCTGCAAGACCAGCAAACCCTCCCCCAATTATCGTTACGCGTTTCACAATCACCCCCAAGCGAAACGACTGCCCAGCCAATAGCGCAGCGCAATGCCCAGTTTGTGCAAATCGTTGAGACGAATAGACGCGCCAAAAATATTGTAGTCGGCCTGCTGGATCTTCACGAGCAACTGGGCATAAATTTTGCCCATAATCTGCGCCGAAAACATGGCAGCCCTATCCTCCGCGGGAAGCAATTCTTCGGCTGTTTGATAAAAGGTCCACGCGCGTTGCGCTTGAAACCGCATCAACTCGATAAACGCAGCATTATAATCTCCCCGAGCAAGCGCCTCTTCCGGATATCCAAACCGCGCCATCTCTTCCTGTGGAAGATAAATGCGGTCCTGTTGCCAATCTGTATGCACATCTCGCAAAATATTAGTCAGTTGAAGTGCGAGACCCAGATTGACGGCATAATCGCGGGTCTGCGGATTGCGGTACCCAAAAATTTCAATACAGATTAACCCCACAACCGATGCGACCCGGTAGCAGTATTCGCGCAACTCGTCAAACGTCGCATACCGATTCTTTGTCAAATCCATCTCAACACCCTCAATAAGCGCCAGAAAATGCGCTTTGGAAATGGGAAAATCCCGCAAAACGCCCTGCAGATTCTGCGCGATCGGATGGGTAGCACTGCCCTTATAGCAGGCGTGGAGTTGCTCGCGCCACGCATCGAGACGGCACCGCGCCTCTTCTGGCGAAGCCGCATCATCGACAATATCATCGGTATGTCGGCTAAACGCATAAACCGAAAAAATAGCCTCGCGTTTCTTGCGCGGCAAAAAAACAAACGCGTAAAAAAAATTCGTCCGAGCGCCCCACACAATTTTGGCAATGTGTTTTTTAAGGTTCACGATTGGACGCCTCGAAAAAAAAGCGTTTTCAACAAAAGCGCGGGCAAATCGCGTTTTGTAACAGTGGGCCGTCGATGAAACACATCGCAATCGTTATCGCGAATCTTCTTCAGAATATGCATACCGCCCAAACAGGTCAACCGCAGTTCAAAACGCAATCGCCCCTTCACCATATCCAGCAGGGGATACCCCTCCACAAACAGATCCCGTGTGCGGTTGATGAGATAATCCATAAGCCTGCAAAACTCCGGCGTAACGCGCTGATCGCGCAAATCTGAAATCCCGACACCAAACCGTTTGAGATCCTCCTGCGGGAGATAAATGCGCCCGCGCGAAAAATCAATTGCAATATCCTGCCAGAAATTGGCGAGTTGCAACGCACTGCATATCGCGTCAGAATGCCGCGCATAGTGCTCGCCGCGATACCCAAACAGATGGAGAATAAGCCGCCCCACGGGATTGGCAGAAAACGTGCAGTACGCCAACAAATCCCCATAAGTCTGATGCCGTTGCGTCGTCACATCCATGCGAAACGCCGTAAGCAAATCTCTGAGCAATTGCACGGGCAAATCGTGCGTGCGAATCGTCTCTGCAAGCGCCGTAAATATCGGACCAACAGGATCTGAAAGACACGCATCGAGACGCGCTTCCCACTCAGCGAGATGGTCGAGTCGCTCCTGCGCCGTCAAACCCGGCTCATCGGCAAAATCATCCGCCGTACGCGCAAACGCATAGATACTATACACATGGGGCCGCACGCGTTTGGAAATAAGCACCGAGCCAACCGGAAAATTCTCATAATGCGCGCGGGTAAGTGCCTCGCAATGGGCATAAGCCTCTGCAATCGCAATCCCGCGGGTCTTGTGTGCAGTCTGTGACATAACGTGAAGATACGACAGGGGGGTGGGAAAATCAATATATTGACTTTCGGGTGTATCCTTGCGTTTTACAGCGTGCGTATGTATCTTTGCCCACGAATAATAAGAGGTTGTCCTATCCTCAATACCCTGATCCTGAAAGGAAGGAATAATGTTCGAATCCCTCACAATGGCCCCTGCGGATCCCATTATAGGATTGACCGAAGCATTCAAAAACGACCCAAACCCCAACAAAATAAACCTCGGCGTTGGCGTGTACAAAGACGGCGACGGCAACACGCCAATATTCGCCTCTGTAAAAACAGCAGAAGAACGCCTACTCGCACACGAAGACACCAAAAATTATCTCGGCATAGAAGGCGACGAAGCGTATAACAAAGCCGTCCAGGAACTCCTCTGGGGAACAGAACACGAAATACTCACCAGTGGCCGCGCGGGAACAGCCCAGGCACCAGGCGGCACGGGCGCATTGCGCATTGCCGGCGATTTCATCCATCAGCACTATCCCCATGCCCGCGTATGGCTGAGCGACCCCACCTGGGCAAACCACCCTAAAATTTTTGAATCTGCCAGCGTACCCACAGCGACCTACCGCTATTACAACCCCGCGTCTTTCGGCCTGGACTTTGACGCACTCATCCAGGACCTCGGGCAAATCCCCGCAGGCGATGTCGTCTTATTACACGGATGTTGTCACAACCCCACCGGCGTCGATCCCTCTCCCGAGCAATGGGCGCAAATAGCCGATGTCGTCGCAGACCGCGGCATCATCCCACTCGTTGACTTTGCCTATCAGGGCCTGGGCAATGGCCTCGTCGAAGACGCCGTCGGCCTCCAATCTCTCAGCCGCCCCGGCTGCGAACTCCTCGTCGCCAGTTCCTTCTCCAAAAACTTTGGCCTCTACCGCGAACGCACGGGCGCATTGACCATCGTAGGGAAAAACGCCACCACCGTTGAAAAAGCGATGAGCCACATCAAAATCTGCATCCGCACAAATTATTCCAACCCGCCATCGCACGGCGCACAGGCAGTCGCAACAGTCCTCAACGACCCCGCCTTGCGGGCACAATGGGACGGCGAAGTAAAAGCCATGCGCGACCGCATCAACAACATGCGCACCCTATTTGTGGATACCCTCGAAACAAAAGGCGTGCGGCGCGACTTTTCGTTTATCGCACACCAGAGAGGAATGTTTTCTTTCTCCGGATTGACCCCCGAGCAAGTAGAAGCATTGCGCGAGCGATATTCGATATACATCGTCAGTTCGGGACGCATCAACGTGGCGGGCATGACAAGGGACAACATCGGGCCATTGTGCGAAGCGATAGCGGAAGTGATAGACGAATAGACGAATAGACGAATAGACGAACCCCGCTCCACCACCCAAAATCACTAAAGGCTTCGATTCGTAGATTCGCTGATTCGCCTTTCCAAGGAGAAACCATGACACTCAAAGACCGCGTGGCAATCGTCACTGGCGCAAGCTCTGGCATTGGGCGGGGCATAGCACTGGCACTTGCACGAGAAGGCGCATGTGTGGCAGTGGCCGATATTCAGGAAGCACCCAAAAAGGGCATATATCACGACACCGACTTAACCACTTCTACGGTAGAAGAAATAGAAAAACGCGGAGGGAAAGGAATCTTCGTGCAGACCGACGTATCGGATGACGAAGCGGTACGCAATCTGATCGAACGGACCATCTCCGAATTTAGCACATTAGACATCCTGGTAAACAACGCCGGCATCACAATACCTGGCGGCATAGAAGAAACAACCATCGCCGACTACGACACCGTAATGGGCGTAAACCTTCGGGCACTATATGTCGCCAGCAAACTCGCCATGCCACACCTCAAAAAACCATCCGGCAGAATCATCCACATCGCATCTGTACAGTCATTTGGCGGGGGCGGAGGACCAGCGTATGCTGCATCAAAAGCCGGCGTCGTCAACCTCACGCGAGACACCGCCCTGGAATTGGCTCCCTTTGGCGCAACCGTCAACGCGATCTGCCCGGGCTACATCGAAACGCCCATACAGGACTATCTCACACCGCAGGACATTGAAGACTGCAAAGTAAAAACCCCACTGCCCCGCCTGGGCTTGCCATCGGACATCGGCAACGCCGCGGTATTCTTCGCATCGGACGCCGCCGCCTGGATCACCGGCACAGCCCTGCCCGTGGATGGCGGATGGATGGCGTCTATTTTCTAACCCAAGGGACTAAAACGCACCATAGTTCACAGTAACCTCTCTGCTCCGAAGAACTGGAATATGCGTGTAGATTGATGTGTCACTCAGTGGGTTATTCCTCAACTCAACCTCATCTCCACTTCCCAATCCCGTATTTGCTACCAATGGCAAAAGGTCAGAGATGCTGTTGTTGTAAAGATTAATCCATGTCAGACTCGTCAATCCCGACAGTGCAGATAGATCAGAGATATAGTTGTCGTGAAGATTCAACCTTTCCAGACTCATCAATCCCGACAAAGCTGAGATGTTTGAGATGTTGTTATTGTGAAGAATCAGATATGTCAGACTCGTCAATCCCGACAGATCAGAGATGTCTGAGATAGAGTTGCCACCAAGACGCAGACTTTCCAGACTGGTCAATCCCGACAGCGCTGATATATCAAAGACAGAGTTGCGACTAATATCCAGCCTTTCCAGACTGGTCAATCCCGACAGATCAGAGATGTCTGAGATGCTGTTGTAGTAAAGACGCAGCTCTGTCAGACTGATCAAACCAGACAGTGGCGAAATATTTGTGATCGAGTTGCCTACAAGATTCAGCTCTGTCAGACTCGTCAATCCGGACAGCTGGGAAAGGTTTGAGATAGAGTTGTAGGAAAGATTCAGATTTGTTAGACTCGTCAATCCCGACAGTGGGGAAAGGTCTGAGATTGTGTTACTATTGACCGCACGCCTTTCTACTATCTCATAACCGAGATTCAGTCTTGTCAGACAGATTGCAAACTCCAGCCCTGCCAAGTCGCTAATATTCGAGTTCTCTGCTTCAAGACGGGTTAAGGTCGCCATATCCCCCCTGGTGATCGTCGCACCGCTCGCCTTGTCAAGCTCCGTTTCAATTGCAGCGCGCAGATTCGCATCTGCAATGACAACCACCTCATCATCACGAGAGGGAGGCACCTCTTTGCCGAAGTTATCCACAAAAATCAGAAAATCGGGAATACCAATCACACCATCCCCATCCAGATCGTATTTCGCTTCATAAGTCCCATCGCTCCGACTGGACCCGAACCGATCTACAAATAGCAAAAAATCGGGAATACCAACCACACCATCCCCATCAAAGTCTGGAGAAGCATTCGCATTGGGACCAGCAATTGCTTGACCGGTACACATCAACAACACAAATAGGACAAAAAATAATAACCCTTTTCTTCCAAACATTTGCAAAACTCCTGAAAAAAAATGATAAAGCCCTTCCTCATGGTTGAGGCTTTATCATAGAAAATCTGCGCAATGAACTGGCTGCGCCAGTGCTACATTTTACAACCGACTGCGGATATACTCTAAACCCTTAGTGAAATTTGGCAGCCGTAAGCAATCGTATTTTTTTAGATCGTTTTTGAGCGACGCACCCATGTCTCATACGGCTCTCCAATACTAAAGGTGGGTAACACTAAGTGAATATCTCCTGACTTTGACAGGCTCAAAAGTTCCTCGCAACTTTCATGTTCTTCTTGAAGAAAAGCGAGTTCAAGGACGAAATTTGATTCTACGTACACAATCATACTGTAGCTTCAATCGCAACAGAACCGCGTGCAATTGCTTCGTATAATCCCGAGTCAAAGAGCCATTGGAGATTTGGATCAACTTCGTCTGGTTGAAGGTCTGTATGTACAATGCCAGCCAGCCATGAAGTCATAATCATCTCGAAGCCATACCCGCTTAGACCATTAAGGGGCTGGGTTAATTGGTTAAGATATGGTGCCAGTATTTTCGTGGCCTTTATTTTATAGTCGGGTTTTGCCAGATTACTCGCAGATATGGCGTCTGTCCACAAATAAAAAAAATCAGGGAGCGCGAGCAGGAAGTAGGGCGCACGCGGTATAAATGAATGGACCAATAAATTGTGGCGCAGGCGAGTAGCCCATTCGGCGGACGCGCCGGGTCTATTTTTAATTTCGACGACCAGTTGAAGTTGTCCATCTGGACCGTACACTGCAATATCGGCACCTGTCATTTTACAAACCTCCACAGTACTGACTACAACTCCACATTCATAAACATGGGAAACTCTTTTCAATTAAAGCACATCTGTCAGTTTGTCAATACCGACAGTTCAAATATTTTCAATTCTTACCGCATCAATGCGGTATCCCCAACTGATGCATCCTTCGGTGAATCGCTGCACGGGCTTCGACAAAGGGACGTTCCAAATACGCGAGATGGTCCAACTCACCGTGATGGTGCGTCGCCGTACCGGAGGTGTGCCGGGCAGCGGTTTGACGGATGTACGCCAGATCGCCATCAATAAGCGTCAGCATATACTGGGCAGCCTCCAGATCGAACATCCACCACTCGCCACCGCAGGCGATATAAATCGGCGACGTATGGGCGAAAATCCCCCGTCCCCAGCCATCGTGATGGGGAACGCTGGTATAATTGGGACCGGCACATCGGGCGGCAATCCACGTATGCCCATCCACCTTCACCTTCGCCTTCAACGCCAGTCGCCGCGCACCTTTATTATCCTCCGTCGAAGCAACGACGCGCCCTGCCTGAACGATCTCGAGCGTATGAATCGGGAAAATACTCTCCACCCACGCCTCGACCTCCACCGTACCAGCCCCCGACAACTGCATCGTATCGCCAACCTGGTGTCCATCTGCGGTGAGATGAATGATGGGACCCCCGCTGTGAAATGTTCGACCCTGCGACACACTCTTGCACCAATTATCGTAGGTAAATTCCCCATCGGGCAAATAGGCATACGTGCGGTAAATACCAACGGGCACATCGCTACTCATCTTATCCGTCCCACCAACCAGAGGCAAGCGGTAACCGCAGTTGAGATAGCGATAGTATTCCAGATGATTAAACGGCGCATGACGCAGCATCTCCACGCCATCCACGCGCCCCGTGGCAATCAGCGCCGCAGGCTCCCCATTCGGATTCGGAAGATGCGGAACAATAACCGAACCGCCCTGCGCATGACACTGATCCGCCCAATCACTCATCGTAATCTCCAGCGTCCCACCCAGCTCGGACTCACCGGGACCGTCACTGCACCACGGCATCACCGGCTCTTTGAGACCCCACAGGATAAGATGCCCCAGAAAGTGCTGCCTATTCTCCTGACCGACATAGACGATATTATTCCCATCTTGCGAAATACTCGGCCTGCCCGTAAAATCCTCCGTATTGGTAAAAAGATTGCCCCACTGCGACGGAAGCAAATTAACGATATTGAGATCCTCCCCCTGAGACTCCGTATGACTTCCCTGCGTCGAGAGAAAGTGAACGTGCGAATCCCCGCTATACCATCCCCCCTCGTTCATGTGAATCCATCGCTTGAGACGCAAAGTCAGTTCGCGCTGTCCCGGTTCGATCTTCACCCGTGTCCGCACCGGCTCATACTCAAATCCCCGGGCGACATCCACAATGACCTCACCGCGCGGCAACCACCCCTGGCAACGACCGTCGATATACGCGTAGGTAATTTGTCCCAGCCTGAGATCGCCACCAATATCAACATGCCAGCTATCGAGATTGGAATTAACCTGATTGTGATGCCCGTAAGGCTGATAGGGAATCCCCTCGGGCGAGCGGAAATGGACGCGGCAAGGAATGGGCTTCCCCGTATCGTCATCGAGAACAGTAACGTGAACCCAGTTCCGCCCCCGATCCAGGAGTTCCACGCGCATGCGCGGCGTCTCCACCACCTTCTTCTCCTCCACATCACCCCACTTGACCTCGCCCACCTTTTCCTCGCCCTGCTTCACCGTCATCGTAGCCGAAGGCGTGGCAGCGACCTCGACATAAGCCGGACTCGATTTGGGATTCTGCGCTTCTCCCCAACCGGCGAAATCATCATTGACAAAATCATCGGCAGACGCTTCGGGCAGTGGATGCACATAAGTTGCCGTCCCCCGATCCACCTCCACACTAAGGTCAAACGGTCTTTCCGCATCTTCGGGATGGGTCAGGATCAGACGCGCCTCCCGCTTCCCGTGTCGCACAAAAGGATACTCCTCAAGATGAGAAAGCGTAACACCGGCGATAATAAAACGCGGACCATTCGGAATAATCTCCAGCGACTCGACTATGCGATCCGGTTGAGGATTCTCCCACGCCCACAAAAAATAACCGCGAGCCGACCCGCGCGACACCTCGGTCTGACGTCGCCCCATATCCGCCCATCTCCCTTCGTAACGCGGCAATAGCTGGTCGTTCTGGTCCGAAAATGCGACAAAGGGCGCACCACCGCTGGATAAATGTGCAATCTCAAATCGCTCGCGGATGGGAATGCGGAATTCTTCACCCTCCGCCATCCGGAACAGATAATGCGCCACAGTCTCTCCCAACGGACCGCCCTCCATCAGATCGGAATCCAGCAATCGATGGGCAATAATCACGCGGCGTACCGACTCATTGATCGGAATCGTCACGCGACCAGAAGCCTCATCCAGCGCGATAAAACAATTCGAACCATCGTCATTTACCAAAAACGGCAAACCGCGAAATAATTGTTTGCCTATGGGAGCCTTCGCATTCGCGCCCAAAACTTCAAGCCCCGCATTGCACAACGCCGACAAATCGAGAGGTTGATAATCTGCCATGACAGGTATCCTTTCTTTTAGGGGGTTATATCTCACAAAAAATCCAGGTCTGCGCCGAGATGAGCGGGCAAAACGCATTTGGCATACAAATGTCGCCATCCGCGCTCGGGAATTGGCGCAGGAACAAAAGCCTCGCGGCGACGCGCAAGCTCTGCCTCATTGACCAGCAAATCAATGCGGCGTTCTCTTGCATTCAACTCAACCATGTCGCCATCGCGCACAAAAGCAAGCGGTCCCCCTGTCGCCGCCTCGGGAGAACAGTGCAACACCACCGTACCATAAGACGTCCCACTCATGCGCGCATCGGAAATCCGCACCATATCTTTGACCCCTCTTTGCGCAAGATATTTGGGAATGGGCAAAGACCCCGCCTCGGGGAACCCATCCCCCACGGGACCGGCATTACGCAAAATCATCACATGATCGGACGTAATATTGAGAGAAGGATCATCAATCCGCGCAGATGCATCCTCAGCAGAATCAAAAACAACCGCGGGGCCCCGGTGCGCCAACAATTCGGGAGACGCCGCAGCAACCTTCAGCACAGCCCCATCCGGCGCCAGATTGCCGCGAACCACGATCAGCGCGCCCGTAGCACCAAGTGGATTGTCCAGCGTGCGAATAGTACTTTGCCAGGACTGAGGAGGTTGAACCGTCTTCAAATAATCGCCCAACGCTTGCCCCGCAATCGTCGGCACAGAACAATCCAGCAAAGACGCCAGCGCCTTGAGCAACGCGGGAACGCCACCCGCCTCGTGAAAATCCTCCATATAACCCACACCTGCGGGCTTGCAATCCACCAGCAACGGCACCCGTTGCGACATCTCGTGCATATCTTCCAGAGTCAGCCGAGTCCCCGCCCGCCGCGCAATCGCCAGAAGATGAACAATCGCATTCGTAGAACCACCCAGCGCGTGGAGCACCGCGAGCGCATTGAGAAACGACGCCCGCGTGAGCAATTGTACAGGACGCCGTCCCGCGCGAGCAAGAGCAACAGCCATGCGTCCAGACCGCACACCTACGCGCAGGCGATCTCCCGTACCCGAAAGCGGTGACGCACCACCAGAAACCATCAAACCCAGCGTCTCCACCACACTCGCCATCGTCGAAGCAGTCCCCATAACCATACACGTCCCCGGCGTACTGCAAAGCGACTGCGTCACACCTTCGATCTGCTCATCGCTCAGTTCCCCTGCGCGATATTGCGCCCAATAACGGCGGCAATCTGTACACGCGCCCAACCTCTCACCCTGCCACGAACCGGTCCGCATCGCGCCAGACACCACCTGAACAGCTGGAATATTAGCCGAAGCAGCAGCCATCAACTGCGCAGGCACAGTCTTATCGCACCCCCCCATCAGCACCACCGCATCCATAGGCTGCGCCGTAATCAGTTCCTCGGTCTCCATAGACAGCAAATTCCGAAAAAGCATCGTCGTAGGCGAAAAGAAAATCTCATTCAGCGAAAGCGTGGGAAACACAAAAGGCAGGCCACCGCCTTCAAAAACCCCGCGTTTGACCGCCTCGATCAAATCCGGCATATGCCCGTGGCAGGGATTATAATCAGAAGCCGTCGAAGCAATTCCAATAACGGGACGATCCACATCCTCGCCGTCATATCCCGCAGCCGCGAGAAAAGCCCTGCGAATATACTTACTAAATTCCGGATCGCCGTAACTCGTCAAATTCCGGTTAATACCTGTATCTGTCGATTGGGTCATAGTAAATGAAGTGTGAAGGAGGAGGTGTGAAGTGTGAAATGAGTAGAAGCACCAGCCTTTGGGTGATTGGGCGGGGCCTTCTCACTTTTCACTTCTTACTTCTTACTTCCTTTAACGCGCACTCTGCTGAAACAAGCATCCCATTGACGATCTCCTGAGCGAACTGATCGACATTTTGTCTTGTCTGCTCCAGATCCTCCCCAGCCAGATCTGCGCGATCAGCCGAAGTCGCCGAAACATAATACTTGATCTTGGGTTCTGTACCAGAAGGCCGAGCAGTAACCCGCGTGTGCCCTTTCTCCGACAAGGTAAAAGCGAGAACATTGCCCATAGCACCCTGAATCGTGCGCGTAGAACCCGCCTGAACATTGCGCACAGTATTCGTCTGGCGATCAATAACCTCAACCACCTTATGACCGCCAATTTCAGCAGGCGGATATTGGCGCAGACCATTCATAATCTGGGCAATCTCCTCATTGCCCCGTGCGCCTTCTCGATACGTCGATTTCTGCACCTCGCAAAAATATCCGAACGCGCGATAAATATCATCCAGATAATCCCGCAACGTGCGACCTTGCCTCTTGAGCTGAGCCGCGCACTCCGCGAGCAAAACCGCAGCAACAGCCGCATCCTTATCGCGCACAAAATCGGTAAACAAATAACCGTGGCTCTCTTCCGTACCAAACACAAAAGTCTCATCATCTGCCAGACTATTAATCACATCACCAATATATTTAAATCCAACGAGCAGATTGTCAACAGGTATCAAACCAAAATCCCTCGCAATAAGACTAATGAGGTCCGTCGTAACAATCGTCTTGCACACAACCCCCTTATCGGGCAATTTGCCCTGATCCCTGAGCGAAGACAAAATATAATAACACAAAACAGCGCCAATCTGATTGCCATTAATCGCGAGATCTTCCGGGTCGGCATCCCATCCCCTCTGCGGATCGGGCAGCGCACAACCCAGACGATCGGCATCTGGATCGCTCGCCAGAACAATATCAGCCCAAACCTGTCTTGCATCTTCAATCGCCAGAGAAAGCGCACCTGGATCTTCGGGATTTGCCACACCCCCTGCCACCGTAGGAAAATTGCCATCCGGAACATCTTGCGCCTCAACAACGCGCAAATGGGAATATCCCAACTTCTCGAGCGCGGGCACAACACTCGTTGAACCAACGCCGTGCAGCGGCGTATATACAACACTTACATCGCGGGCATCGCAAAGGGAAAGGTCAGCCAGCTTGTCAATATATTGCGCATCGATCTCTGCATGAATCACCTCAATCAATCCCCGTTCTACCCCCTCCGCATAATCAACCCTATCGAGGCCCTTAACAGCACCAACCTCGGCAATAATATTCTTATCGTGCGGCGGAACCACCTGCCCGCCGTCGATCCAGCACGCCTTAAAACCATTATCCGACGGAGGATTGTGACTCGCGCTAATAACCACTCCTGCAACAGCCCCTATCTGACGCAGTGCAAAAGAAAGATGAGGCGTAGCCCGAGGACCGTCAAACAGACGCGCGACAACACCATTACCCGCAATAATCGAAGCTGTCTCCCGCGCAAAAACATCCGAATTATTGCGCGTATCGTATGCGATCACCACACCCATATCTCTGGCATCTTCAATACCCGACTTGAGTATATATTGCGCCAAACCCTGCGCCGCCTCTCCAATCGTCCTCAAATTGATCCGATTGGGACCCGGCCCCATCTTACCCCGAATACCCCCCGTACCAAACTCGATATGGGTGCGAAAAGCATCCTCGAGTTCGTCTATATCTCCATCTTCGATAAGCAATTGAATTTCCGGAACAAAATCGGCAAACTCTGGATCAATAAGCCATTGCGAAAGTCCTTGAAATGCCGCGGCAGAAATCCTGTTCTCCGCCGTCCAGTTCTCGATCTGCTGGTGTATCGTCATAAATACTCCTGTCCATCGCGTTTACATAACTATCTATTGCCAAATATTGCAATCTGCGCGCCACCGTGTCAAGTGCATAGGCAAAACTACTTGACTTTAACGCTCATTTTTGCCCTATTTTGAAAATGCTTACAACAATCTTCATCGCCATTGGCCTTGCGCTGGGTATCCCCCTTGCAATTCTGGCACTCTTCATATTCTTGCCAATCCGCGCAGGCGCAACGGGATACTACCGCGAAAATGACTACAGTATATCCGGCTTCGCGCGCGGTTGTGCCGGGCTATGTGGTATTATTTGCGACATTGACAAAAAGGGAATACAACTACGCGTCGTTATCGGACGCTGGGCCGTGTGGCGACCCGAAGAAAAACCGCCATCACCGGCCCCAACAACAGAACCCGAAAAAGATACCACCACCAAACCAAAACGGGACAGACCAGAATCATATCCGACAACAAAACCCTCCTACTGGTCGCGCTTGCAAACCCTGCACGCGAAAACAAAACAATACCTGAACTACGCCGCGGATGCGCGCCCCATACTGACGCGATTTGCGAAGCGCTTATCAAAAACAATAGCATTTCAGCACCTCGAATTAAATCTGGAACTGGGAACAGACGACCCCGCCTTCACCGGACGTCTATTTGGATATGTTGAAGCATTCAAGCGCATCTTTGGCAAACGCATCCACATCTCAATCACCCCTGACTTTTTGCAACCGCGCTTTGCAGGATCGGGATCCTTGAGAATCTCCATTTATCTTCACCGCCTGATATTCGCCGCACTCGCCCTAACTATACGCGGCGGACTCTGGCGCGCAAAAATCTGGTGGACAAAACGCAAAAACAGGCGCAAAGTCCCCTTAACTGCTGACTGCTAATTATCGCGACCTTATTTATCGGGAGGACACATGGCCATTGAAGACATGGTGCGAACGATGTTAAACGAACTGCGTGAAATCGTACAAACCGAAACCGTAGTAGGCGAGCCTGTTGTCGTGGGCGAAGTCACCATCATCCCCGTATCCAAAATATCCTTTGGATTTGGTGCAGGCGGTGGGCAAGGCAAAAAAGACGACGGAAGCAGTGGCACGGGCGGAGGCGGCTCTGTGCAACCCGTGGCATTCATCGTCATACAAAAAGGCAAAGCACAGCTTCTCCCCATAGAAGACAAAAGCATGTCCATCGCCGACCTGCTCAAATACGCGCCTGATTTAATTGAAAAAATCAAAGCGTTTAAGGACAAGCGAAAACAGAAGGAAGAAGTGAACGACGACAGCGAAGAAAAAAAATAAAACACTATGCTCTCAAACTTAAACCAGCCCCTGCGAACCCTGCCGGGCATTGGGCTAAAGCGCGAAAAAGTATTGGAAAACGCTGGCATCGCCACCGTGGGCGATCTGCTGCTCTACCTGCCCTATCGGTACATAGATCGATCCACCGAAGTCGGAATCGCACACCTGCCGCTGGAGCGAGAAGTCACCGCAGTTGGCGAAATCGTAAGCATGCAAACAATCCCCGGCAAGCGTCGGCGATTCGTCATGACAGTAGAAGACCAGACCGGATCGGTCGCCTGCACCTATTTTGGAGGCATTCAATACCTCAAAAATGCATATCGCGCGGGCGACATCGTGGCACTCGGAGGCAAATTGACGCGGTTCGGGCGCACCCTGCAAATAGTACACCCCGAAATAGAAGTTCTCGCAAACGAAGACGACGACAACCAGCGGCTACACACCGGACGCATCATCCCCTTGTATTCCACCACATCAAAAATGAAAGCAGACCGCCTCACAGCCCGCGCACTCCGCCGCCTGTTATTCGCCGCGCTACAAGCTATTGGAGATCAAATCGAAGACCCATTGGACGAAAACATACGCAAACGCCGTGGCCTGATGCGCCTTAGAGACGCAATTGAAAAAATTCATTTCCCAGACACAAAAACGGACATAGACACTGCGCGGCAACGCCTATCATTTGACGAAATCTTCTACATCCAGCTTTATCTGGGACAAGCAAAAAAGCTTCGCCAGCGCACCCCCGGGCGCGTCCTGACATCCAGCGGTCCCCTGACGCAACAACTCGTAGCGCATTTGCCCTTTGAACTCACACAGGCGCAAACGCGCGCCATTGCAGAAATCGGCCATGACTTACAGCGCCCCATAGCCATGCACCGCCTGTTACAGGGCGATGTGGGATCCGGCAAAACCCTGGTCGCCCTCCACGCCATGTTGTGTGCCGCAGACAGCGGCGCGCAGGCCGCCTTAATGGCACCCACAGAAATCCTCGCCGAGCAACACGCCCACACCATCCGGGAACTCACCGCCCCATTGGGCTTAGACATAGCACTGGTAACAGGACGCATGCCAAAGGCGCAACGCGACAAAATACTGAACGGATTGCGTTCTGGAAAAATACAACTAACCGTCGGCACACATGCCCTGTTGCAAAACGACATCGCATTTGCCGATCTCGCGCTCATCGTCGTCGATGAGCAACATCGCTTTGGCGTGGTACAGCGCGCCATGCTGCGCGAAAAAGGCAATGCGCCCCATCTCCTGGTCATGACCGCCACCCCCATACCCAGATCCCTATCGCTGACCCTGTACGGCGATCTGGACGTCACCATCATCGACGCCCTGCCGCCCGGTCGCATCCCTGTACGCACGGGATGGCGTTATGCACAGGACCGCGCCCGCGCACTGCAATTCCTGTGCAGCGAATTGCAACAGAATCGCCAGGCATATATCGTCTATCCACTCGTATCCGAATCCGAAAAAAGCGACCTGCAAGCCGCCACCGCCGCCTTTGAAAACCTGCAACAGGGCGCACTCTCCAACTTTCAACTGGGCTTGCTTCACGGCCGGCTAAAACGCGATGAAAAAGAAACCACAATGTCTGCCTTTAGACGCGGCGACCTGAATGCACTGGTCACGACAACAGTCATAGAAGTCGGCGTCGATGTACCCAATGCCACAGTCATGATGGTCGAACACGCCGAGCGTTTTGGACTATCGCAACTGCACCAATTGCGCGGACGCGTGGGCCGCGGTCAACATCAATCCTACTGCATCTTAATCGCAGACCCCCAGGAAGGGCTATCAGATGACGCACATGAACGCCTCGACGCCATGGCGCGAACAACGGACGGATTCGAAATTTCAGAAGCCGACTTGTGCATCCGGGGACCCGGACATATCTTTGGCACACAACAAGCTGGCTTCCCCAAATTTCACTTTGCCGACCTCGCCCGCGACGGTGCCTTAATCACCGCCGCACGCCGAGAAGCACAGACACTCCTGAACCGCGACCCAAATTTGACCGCACACACTGTTTTAAGACGAGAATTAGCCGCAACCGCACGCCACGACATGCAAATTGTAGAAGCGGGATGACCGCTTATAGCTAACCGCTAATAGTTGACACCCATATTGTATTATGGTAGATTGATTCGGTTTCATCTGCGGATGATCTTTTTCACCATTACCCGGAAACTGACTGATGAATCATAAGCTGCGCATTGCGTTGCTTGGCACGATTAACCGAGACACGATTCACACCGCCGATGGCGTAACAACCGAAAGCTACGGCGGTTTGTTGTACAGCATCCTGGCACTGGCCGAGATCGCGTCTTCTCGGGTAGCGATTTATCCCATCTGCAATGTAGGCGCAGACATGGAAACCGTAGTGCGAGAAAAACTCGCGCCATATCCGCACGTCAAATTCGACGGCATCCGATTTGTATCGGGCAAGAATCCCCATTGCTTTTTGGACTACGACGCAAACGGGCGCAAACGCGAAACCCTGCACAATGACGTCCCGCAAATCTCTTTTTCACAAATTGAACCATTTTTAGACTGCGACGCGATATGCTTTAATTTCATCACCGGAATGGAACTCGCGCTCGAAACCGCACAGCGCGTACGCCGTTCCGCCACTGGCTTATTGTTAATGGATGTCCACAGTCTAACCCTGGGCATGGATGAAAAACGCCGCCGGTTCTGGCGCGTGCCCCCGCAGTGGGAAAAATGGATGGGATGCGTAGATGTCGTACAAATGAATGAGCAAGAAGGCGCTTTGCTCGCCGGCGAAACACTTGATGGAAAAAACGCAACACGCCGTTTTGCAAAACGAGTACTGTGCGCGGGACCTTCGGTATTGATGATCACGCGCAGCAACCGCGGTTCTGAGACAATTTTTCAAGATGATCGCTCAGACATTGTAATCGACCAGTTTGACCCCGCGCCCATATCCGAACCCTGTGACGAAACCGGATGTGGCGACACCTTTTTAATGGGATATACCTGGGCCTTCTTGCAAACGGGCAACCGCGCAGTTGCAAGCCGTTTTGCCAATCGAGTGGCGGGTATCAACGTGTGTTTGCGCGGCATTGAGGGCATTGCGAAAATAAATCAATTCTTAAACCCCGAAGACCTGCCTGTGCAGGACATTCAGACAGGTCAACCTGCCGTATTAAACGGCATTCTCCCCGGTCCTGAAAGGAGGGCCTGATGCAAGAATATCAATTTCCAAACCGTCCAAATTTCGATTTGCAATTCAACCCCAAGTTCATCTATTACGGGTTAATTGTACTGGCATTGCTCTGGTTGGCCAGTGGCATCTATACGGTGCGGCAAGATGAGCAAGCAGTCGTATTTCGATTTGGACGAGCGGTAAGCCTGGAAGATCCTGGCATCCACTACCACTGGCCCACACCCATCGAGCGCGTTGAAAAAGAGCGCGTATCAGAGGTAAAACGCCTCGAAGTCGGCTTTCGCACCATCAGCGTAACGCCCACGCCGAGATACCAGAAGGTCACAGCCGAATCCGCCATGTTGACCGGCGACGAGAATATCGTCGATGTAGAGTTGATCGTTCAGTATCGCATCCGCGATTTGGAGAACTACTTGTTCCAGGTCAACGACCAGCGAAAAGCCGTCAAAGACGTGACCGAGGCCGCATTGCGTCAGGTCATTGGGCAGCGCACCATTGATCAGGCCCTCACAGAGGGCAAGCTGGAAATACAGGAAGAGATACTGAAACAGGTTCAGGAAGTCCTGGACCTCTACCAAATCGGCGTGCGCGTCGATCAGGCCAAATTGCAAACCGTATCTGTACCCCAGGAAGTCGATCACGCATTTAAGGACGTCGCCAACGCGCGAGAAGACAAAGAACGTCTCCGCAACGAAGCCGAAGCCTATCGCAACGACATCATCCCAAAAACGCGCGGTGAAGCCGAAAGAATGATTCGAGAAGCCGAAGCCTATAAGGTCGAGCGCGTCAAGCGCTCACAGGGCGATGCAGACCGCTTCGTCGAGGTGCTCAAAGAATACCGCAACGCAAAAGACGTGACCGAAACGCGAATGTACCTCGAAACAATGGAAAAAATTCTGCCCGGCATACAAAAATACGTCGTCGAATCCGATGGCAAGGGCGGCATCCTCAACGTTCTCAACTTGCAAAAGCCATTAGGAGGAGGAAATTGACATGCGCAACCTCGTAACCCTGGTGGTCATTTTGATAGCTGCCACCATTTTATTGCAATCATCGTGTTATATCGTGGATGAACGCGAACAGGTCGTCGTCACAGAATTTGGACAACCCGTACGCACCGTGCAATCCCCGGGCCTGCATTTTAAGATCCCATTTATCCAACAATTGCACACCTTCGAAGATCGCCTGCTGTACAGCGATGCCGATCCCAGACAAATTTACACACAGGACAAGAAAAACCTCATCGTCGATAATTTCGCCCGCTGGCGCATCACAGACCCACTCAAGTTTTTGGTATCTGTCCAGAATGTCTCCTATGCACAATCGCGCCTGGACGACATCATTTTTTCTGCTGTTCGAGAAGAACTCGGCCAACGCACGCTGGTCGAGATCGTAGTTACGCACCGCGAGGAAATCATGAAAAAAGTAACAGAGCGCTCCCACGAGGCAGCACTCGGACTGGGCATTGATATCCTCGATGTGCGGATTAAACGCGCAGACCTGCCGCGCGAAAACAAAAACAACGTATTTGAACGCATGCGTGCCGAGCGCGACCGGCAGGCCAAAGAATACCGCGCCGAGGGCGAAGAAGCGGCTCTGAAAATCCGCGCGGAAACCGACCTCGAAGTCGCGCGACTCAAATCCGAAGCCCTGCAAAAATCGCAGCTAATTCGCGGTGAAGGCGATGCCGAAGCATTGCGTATCTATGCCGATGCCTTTGAACAAGACCCCCGGTTTTTTCAATTCTGGCGCACCCTCGAAGCCTATGAAAAAACCCTGGGTGAAGGAACAACCGTCGTGATGCCTCCCACCAGCGACTTCTTTAAGTACCTGACCAAAAAGCGTCCGCGGTAGAAATGGTCTGTAGGGGACGGCCCCTGTGCCGTCCCGTCTGTACCCCATCGCCCTGAATTTGGGTGTAGGCTACGCCTCAACGAGGCAACCCCATGTCTGCCCGTTTAACGAAAATCTCGTATCTCTGCTTTCTCCTCCTCTTCTCTTTTTCCGCAGCAAACGCGACAGAATGGCACAAATTTGAACGCGATGGACTCGCCTTATACCTCGCGCATACCGATGCGGTTCGGGCACGAGAATTGTTGAACGCACTCCTTATTGGACGCAATGAAATCCGGCGCAAACTGGGCGGCGCCCCCGAAATTCCCATAGCGGTTTATCTCGCACCGAGCAAAACCGTTTTTGGAGAATTGACACACGGGCGGTTGCCACACTGGAGCGCGGGGGTTGCATTTCTCGAATCGCGCACCATTGTACTGCAAGCTGGCACCGACAATTTACTACAGGTTGCGCGGCACGAATTTGCCCATATATTTTTGCACGCCATTGCGCCATCGCGTGTACCCGTCTGGTTTCACGAAGGCGTGGCGATGTGGGCGTCGCACGAGTGGCGCTTGCGACAAAGCGCGGCAGTGTTTTACGCGGTCTTTTCGGAAAACTTAATCCCGCTCTCCGAAATTGATGAAGTCCTATCTTTCCCTTCGGCAAAAGCCGATCTGGCTTACACGGAAAGTTTGCTGGCAGTCTCGTTTTTAATCCGTTTGGGCGGTCCTAATGCCGTGGTCGTCATGCTTTCCGAGTTGGAAGCAGGCGCGCCCTTTGAAGTCGCATTATTTCGCGTAACTGGCGAAACGCCCCGCGAATTTGAGCGGCGATGGCGCGATGATGTACAGGCGCGATTCAGTCTGATGACACTACTCTTTTCGCCCGATTTGATCTGGCTGTATCTCACCTTGCTCTTGCTACTCGCCTATATATGCGTGAGACTGCGGAACCGCGCGACCTTGCGTCGGTGGGAAGCCGAAGACGCAGCCGAAGAATTGACCCTGCAACTGCGCGTATATCGCCGAGAGGACGAGCAGTGATCATAGGCGTAACAGGAGGCATTGGCGCGGGCAAAAGCACCGTGTGCGCCGTATTTGAAAAAGCCGGCGCATGCGTAATCGACGCCGATGCAACAGGTCACGAAGTACTCCGCGACACGACTGTGATTCGCAACCTGACCGATGTGTTCGGACAGGAGATTCTGGATTCCCACGGGCAAATCGCACGCCGGGAATTGGGCAAGCGAGCCTTTGCCTCTGACAAAAGCCGCGAAAAACTCAACGCCATCGTGTGGCAACCGCTTCGGCAGTTATTGCTGGATAAAATTCACGCGGCTCTGGATCGAGAACCCACACGCCCTGTCGTTGTAGATGCGGCCCTTCTGGTCGAACGCGGCGATCCCAAAAAAATCGTCGATATACTCGTAGTAGTAACCGCCCCAAAAGCCCTGCGGATTCAGCGGACAATGGCGCGGTTGGGCATCTCCAGAGCCGAAGTTGTGGCGCGACTGGCCGCACAGTTGCCCGAAGAAGACAAAGTCTCAGTCGCAGATTTTGTCGTAGTCAATGACAAAACACCCGCCGTGTGTCGCCAGCGCGCGCGGGCTATCTGGAACAAATTGCAATGTGAGGAGAGATGAATTACACGCCACATACAGAACGCGATATTCAGCACATGCTCAACGTGATCGGAGTAGCATCCACAGATGATCTATTTGCACCCGTTCCCGAATCACTGCGCCTGAAAGCGCTCAATTTGCCCTCTGGAATCAGTGAAATGGAAGCGATGGCTTTTGTGCAATCGCTAACCGACCGCGGAAGCGAGACACCCCTATCATTCCTGGGCGGAGGTGCTTACGATCACTTTTCGCCCAGCGTGGTCGATGCCATCATTTCACGAGGCGAATTTTTTACAGCCTACACGCCCTATCAGCCCGAGGTGAGTCAGGGAACCCTGCGGGCTATTTTTGAATTTCAATCCATGATTTGTGAACTGACCAACATGGAAGTCGCCAATGCGTCCATGTACGACGGCGCTTCTGCACTGGCCGAAGCCGTACTTATGTCGGTCCGGCTGAACAACCGCACGCGCATCTTATTGCCGCGCAGCCTGCACCCGTTTTACCGCCAGGTAGTAGCGACCTATGTGCGGGGGATAGATCTCGAACTCGTGGATATTCCCTGGTCCGACTCCGGCACACTGGATATCCCCGCTTTAAAGCGCGAATTAAACGACAATACCGCCGCCGTGGTCGTACAAAATCCGAATTTTTTGGGCGTACTCGAACACCTGGACGAAATTGGCGACCTCGTCAACAATACCAGAACGGCTTTTGTAGCCTGCGTCAACCCCATATCCCTGAGCGCGATTCGCCCGCCGGGCGACTTCGGTGCCGATATAGTCGTAGGCGATGGGCAGCCATTGGGCCTGCCCCTGTCTTATGGCGGACCTTATGTCGGCTTTTTTGCGTCGCGAAACGCACACGTGCGCAAAATGCCCGGTCGCATCTGCGGACAGACCACCGATGTAGATGGCAAACGCGGCTTTGTACTGACATTACAAACCCGCGAACAACACATTCGACGCGAACGCGCCACATCAAACATCTGCACCAACCAGACCCTTTGCGCAACTGCAGCAACCGTGTACCTATCCTCGGTCGGACCGCAGGGCTTCCGAGAAGTTGGCGAATTGAACTGGCATCAAAGCCACCGCGCATTGCAGGCATTAACCGCATTAGACGGTGTGCGCCAAAAATTCTCCGGTCCAATATTCAACGAATTCGTTTTGGAAACAGACCGCAAAGCATCCGATGTTCTAACAGCTTTGCAACATCGGGGCATTGAAGCCGGCATAGACCTGGGCCGATTTTATCCCGAACTCGAAAATTGTATTCTCACATGTGTCACAGAAAAACGCACAGACGCCAACATTGATCGCCTCATCGATGCGTGGAGGACATTGTAATGGATCGCGATATATTGATCTTTGAACGCGGCGCACCAGACAGACGCTGTGTCGCATTTCCCGCTGCTGTGGATTCCGGAACAGCGATACCCGAAACCATGCGCCGCGATGTGCCTCCCGGTCTCCCCGAAGTGAGCGAACTGGAACTCGTGCGCCACTACACCGCGCTCTCACAGATGAACTTCAGCATCGACACGCATTTTTACCCCCTGGGATCCTGTACCATGAAATACAACCCCAGAGTACACGAAAAAGCTGCGCGTATCCCACAGATCGCGGGATTGCATCCCCTATCGGAAAATGCCCAACCCGCCCTGCAAGTCATCTGGGAAATGGAACAGGTGCTCAAAGCCGTCAGCGGAATGGACGGATTCACCTTTCAACCCACAGCCGGAGCGCAGGGCGAATTCGTGGGCATCTCACTGATCGCCGCCTATCACAGGGCACAGGGCAATGCCAAAAAAGTAGTCCTCATTCCAGACTCTGCCCACGGCACAAACCCGGCAACCGCGGCAATCTGCGGATATGCAGTACAGGCAATAAAATCAACAGAACGCGGCACAGTCGATGTGGAAGACCTCAAAACGCACTTGACCGAAGACGTAGCCGGATTGATGTTGACCAACCCCAACACATTTGGCGTATTTGAAGACGAAATTGAAGACATCGCCGCGTTAGTACACGACGCGGGTGGCCTCTTGTATTACGACGGCGCAAACTTAAACGCCTTTCTGGGCCAGTGTAGGCCCGGCGACATGGGCTTTGACGTCGTACACATCAACCTGCACAAAACATTTACCACGCCCCATGGAGGCGGGGGACCAGGTTCTGGTCCAGTAGGCGTAACAAAAGCACTCTTGCCATTCTTGCCCTTGCCCGTAGTCCTGAAAGAAGGAAATGCGTTTAAGCTCGACTTTAACCGCCCGGAATCCATCGGCAAAGTGAGTTCATTCTACGGCAATTTTGGCATGGTAATACGCGCGCTAATCTATGCCAAAATGCTCGGCGCAGAAGGCATGCGCCGCACCAGTGAAATGGCCGTCTTGAATGCCAACTATATCGCGGCAAAACTCGACCCCTACTACGACCGCCCCAAAAATGCACAACCCATGCACGAAATGGTATTCTCGGCATCGCGACAAAAAAAGGCGAACGGGATCACCGCAACCGACATCGCCAAACGGCTGATCGATTACGGCGTCCATCCGCCCACCATTTACTTTCCCCTACCCAACGTAGCCCCCGAAACCATGCTAATCGAACCGACCGAAACCGAAAGCCTCGAACAGGTCAACGACTTTATCGAAGCCATGATTCAAATCGCAAAAGAAGCCGAAGAAAACCCCGACCTCCTCAGAGAAGCCCCCCACGCAACGCCCGTGCGAAGATTGGACGAAGCAACCGCCGCGCGAAAACCCATCCTGCGCTGGAAATTGTAAAACACCTCACCAAAAGGCAGGTGCTATCATGTCCTTCCAATTCACAGAAAAACACATCGCCGATTACCACACCCTCGGCTATACCATTTTCCAGAACATCATACCCACATCCTTACTCACGGACCTGCGCCGCGTCGCCGACAAAGCCAGAGAAATAGCGCGCAAAGTCACCGGCCCACAGGCACAGCGCCTCCAGCCCATCGCCAAATACGACCTCGACCAACAACCCTTCAAAAACTACGGCGAACTGCCAGAACTCAACGACGCCATCCATCGCGTCCTCACCCCGCAACACTACCACGCCGACCTCGACCGCACCGGCATCCTCCTCGAACCCGCCGAATACCCCTGGTGTACGGACTGGCACCGCGACTGGCGCGATCACATGCCCAGGGAAGTATTCGAATCCGAATTTCGCGAAGAGTGGCAATGGCAATCATTCCACATCGACTACCAGAACCAGATCAACTGCGCCCTATACGAAGACCCCGCCACCTGGATCGTACCTGGCAGCCACTATCGCCAGCGCAACCTCCCCGGCGAAATCGCCGCCAAAAACGCCTATGACCGCGAAAAATTCCGCAATCAGAGACCCGTATCCCACGAACAACAAGAACGCGACTGCCTCGACTACACGCGCAACATGCCCGGTGCTATTCAACTGCGCCTCAACGCGGGCGACTTCGCCCTCTACCGCTCCAGCGCCTGGCACCTCGGCAATTACGTACCCTACCGCAAACGCGCCACCATCCACGACTTCTGCGGCACACCTGAATATTCCCAACACATGAACGAACGCGTGGAAAGAAAAGAAACCGCCATCAAACGCCTTGCATCTGCGACATAAACCGTCGTGTAATAACTATTGTCTCTGAATTTTTCTATTCGTAAATTGAGCATGACTGCGATAACAGTTCATCGGGATTTGCCTCGCCTTTGGGTGGCGGGGTAGGGTTCGTCTATTCGTCTATTCGTCTATTCGCATTAAGGAGCCACGTCATGCAACTCACACCCGAACAAATACGTGAATTTCACGACCGCGGTTACGTCAAAATACCCGGAGCCATATCAAAAGCCATGGTCGATACCGCGCGTCAGGCCGTCAACCACTCCATCGGCACCCTGGGCCCAAATGGCGAAGACATGTCCAAACATCGCGCAGCGCAATTCTGTCGCGATTTGAATGGCGCCCCGGTTATCATGAACCTCTTCAACGCCAGCCCGGTCATCTCCATCGCCGAATCGCTCATGGGAGAAGGCAACTTGCAAAAACCCATCAGAGGTGCGCAAGTCGCCCCGCGCTTCCCCACAGTAATCGGCGAAGTCCCACCCGAACCCCGCGGCCATCTCGACGGCATGGGCACCGGCACAAACGGCATGCCAAAAGGCGTGTACCACCGCGGATTCACCGCCTTCGCCGTCATCTACCTGGCCGACGTACCCGAACCCTACAGCGGTAACTTCACCGTCTGGCCTGGCTCTCATCGCTTCTTCGAAAACTACCTCAAATGCGAGGGCCTCGAAACACTCTCCAACGGCACCCCGCGCGTTGACCTGCCCGAAGGGCCGGACATGGTCACCGGCAACGCCGGCGACCTCATCATCGCACACCATCAGATGATCCACACCGGTGGCCCCAATGCCTCGCCCAACATACGCTACGCCGCCATCGCGCGTCTGCGCCACATCGACTGCGACAAAAATGGCAACGAAGGCTTCCAGGACATCTGGCGCGAATTTCCCTGCGTCCGCGACGTCCTATCGTAGAGTTCACCATGTCCATTACCATCACCGAAGCGCAAAAACAACAATACAAAGACGAAGGCTATTTCATCCTCGAAGCCGTCATACCCGAGCACCACCTCGAACTCCTGCGCGACGAATGTCAGACCTTCATCAACTCCATGCACGCGCGCATGGACGAACAGGGCACGGACACCATCGGCATCAACCACCGCAACAAACGCTACTTCGTCTCCAACTGCTTTCGCCAGCAACCCAAACTCCGCGCCTTCCTCTTCAGCGAACTCATGGCCGAAATATGCCGTGCCACCCTCGGTGACAACGCGTACCTCTTCTGGGAACAATACGTCGTCAAAGGCGCGGAAACCGGCATGAAATTCTCGTGGCATCAGGACTCCGGCTATGTCGGTTATCCCGACCACAAACCGTACCTCACCTGCTGGTGTGCGCTCGACGACATGAGCGAAGAAAACGGCACCGTCCATCTCCTGCCCTATTCCCGCAGCGGCATTCGCTCGTGGGTACACCACATCGTCGAAGAAGGCAGCAACGACAAAGTCGGCTACTTTGGCAGCGACCCCGGCCTCATTGCAGAAGTTCCCGCAGGCAGCATTGTCGCCTTCTCCAGCATCGTCTTTCACAGCAGCAGCACCAACACCACCCCAAAACTGCGCCGCGCGTACCTGGGCCAATACTCCTGCGAACCCATCCTATCCTCCGACGGCAGCAAACTCTGGGGCAACGCCGAACCCTTCCTCCGCAATGGCAAATCCACAGTCGGCGAACCCCCACCCGACATTTGACGACTAAAACTCCCGCCACCAGTACGGATTGGACATCTCCCCCGGATAAGAGGAATGAACCAACTCGTAAACCCCCGTACCTCGCCGATCTCTAAACACAAATTCGTAGCGCCGATGGGTCTCGTAAAACCAGACCTCCGAAGGTTTCTGACCCGCCGCAGAAGTCCGGTAATCAATATCATCGGGCGGCCCATACTGAATATAAACCCGTCCCCGGTCCGTATCCGATCCCCTTACGCCAGCCCCAAAATGCGTCTCTACATAATGCATACGCATCAAATGCTGCAACAGACGCTCATTGGTCGGCGTATCGGGCGCGTCGTCCAACTGCTTCCAAAACACCTTCAAAAATGCCAGCCTGGCGGTCCAACTCTCCAGCGCGTCATAAGTCCGCCGCGTCTTCTCATCGGCGATATACCGGATATCTGCATAATACCCGATCAAATCCCTCTGTACCTGAGTAAGCCCCTCGGGCAAATCTTTTGAAACCAGAAAAATGGGCCGTCTCGTCTGAAAATACTGCCGACTACTCCCATCAAACGCCTCCACCTGAAGATCATAAGTCCCCTCCCGCAAACCCTCTGTATCCAGAACCTCTGCCCTCACACAACTCTCTCCCGGCTTTAAGAACCGCTTGGCCGGATAAGTACGCACAACCTCCTCCTCCGCATCAATCAGACGGTACCCCATAATAAAACTCTCTCCCGACGACGACAGATTATACACCTCAAAATAAATCTGCAGCGGCTCTCCGATAACATAATTTCGGGTAATATTCGGCACGACCTTCCAGCCCTGCTTGACAAACCGATGTACTTCCCCGCTTCGCGCCACATGAGAAGCCAATTGCAAATCGCTAAACACCAGCCCCGCACGACGCTCGTAATCCGGTATCTGAAGCGGCACAGTACAACGCCCACTCTCCTCCGCATGAATATCCTTAATCTGCACAATCAGCCGATAAGCACCCGGCTTCAAATCAAAGAAAACAACATCCTTAAACGGTGCCCCAATCCCCACATCCAGCTCCGGTACAGCAACCTGCTGCACCCATGTTCGATGTGCCACCCGATTATCCAGCGTATCCAGCACCACAGCAACCAGAGAAATTTTCCCAACGGACTCACCCGCCTGTTCTCGCAGTTGAAGCTGATTCGCATCCAGCAACAGCGCCACCTCCTGTCGGGTATATCCCTCAGGACCTCGAAAAGCCGACAAATCCACAAAAAAACGCAGGTTGCCCGTACTCTTCAAAGGCAAATCCTGCGCTCCAGTGCCACCCGCGTGCGACCAGATGAGCAGCACCGCGACACAACGTATCCATCTCATGGCGTATCTTTCCCAATTAGAAATTAGAAATTTGGGGACGAGGACAATGAACTGCGACCAGTTGTACACCGCTTCTTAATTCCTAATTCTCAATTCCCAGCCTCCTCCATCAACCGCAGCCAATCCTCATGACCGCTTGCCACCCGCCCCGGATCTATCGCGCTTCTCGCAACAAAGCCGGGCACCTCCTCGCGCCCGGTTGGCAACCTGTAATCGCTATATCGAATATCCAGACTCCAGCGAATGTGATCGGACGCATTGGGAAACGAGCGATGTATTGTCTTGTGCTGAATCAACGCGGCGCCCCCGGCAGGCAGCACGGACAAAACGCGATCGCCCGGCGGCAGCCGATCCTCGGGAATCTCCTTCTCCGAATCCGCCGGATCGTGCGGAATAATACCGTGCTTATGACTCCCCGCCAAAATCTCCAGACAGCCATTCTCCACATCCGTATCCACCAGCGGCACCCAGAAATTGACCATAAACGTCTCCTCCACCTCCGGATCCAGAAACGCGATATCCTGATGCCACAACACCTCTTCCTCACCGGGCATCTTTGCGCGGATATTAAACTGCGGATGCACCAGAATTTCCGGCCCAATAATCGACTCTACCACATCCAGAATAGCTGGATGGGTCAACAAAAAAAACAAACCCGCAGTCTTGTGCGCCTTGCCCAAAATCTCAGCTACAAAACGCTTATCCGTCTCCAGCGCCTCGCACAAATGCGCCAATCGACGCTCAAAAGGCGCGTCCTCAAAAAGACTCTCCAATTGCCCCAGGGCATAAGCTTCCCTGGCCTTCTGTCCAATCACCGCATCAAACTCATCCACAAGCGGCTGATACGCCCCTGGGGGCAAACATTCATCTATCAACAAATACCCTGCATCCTTATAAAAAGCAACCTGCTCATCAGTCAAACCACCCATGATTCATCTCCTATTTCTTCCACTCCTCACAGCCCCCAAACGGCATAGTCTCCCCCGGAACATACCGCGGGCGCGCTGCATACACATTTGCAACACCGGGATCGGCTTTGCCGCGCACGAGAATATTCTCGTGATCTTCTCTATTCACCCATGTACTCGTCGGAATATACCGCAACGTAAGCCCAACGCGCCACTGATCCGAAGTATTGGCATTGGAACCGTGGATAATATTCGGATTGTGGATCGAAACATCGCCCGCATTGAGCTCCAGGTCAACCGCATCGGAATCGTCAATCTGATCGGGATGAATCCCCACGCCGAGCACGTACTTTTCTCGATCCAGATCAATGAGATCGCGACGCTTGAGCAAATGCTTATCATGCGTCCCCGGCAACACCCGCATACAGCCATTCTCAACCGTCGAAGGCGTCCCTGCCACCCACAAAGTCGTCACCTCCATCGGCTCGAGGGGCCAATAAGACCCATCTTGATGCCACTGCACAGCCTGACCATCGCCTGGAGGTTTGGCGATATAATGCGCGGCAAACATCGCCACATCGGGACCGAGAAACTGTTCCGCAATATCTACCAGACGCTCATCACCCACGAGCCGGTGCATAAAAGGATCGCGGGCGAGCAAATGGTGATGCAAACGCTCGGGACGCACGCCCGGATTCCGCTCAATAAGCCAGTGGACGTGTTGCACCGTCTCCTCTGCGAGCGCCGCATCAATCGCCTCACGTGCGATAACATAGCCATTTTGATCGTATTCACTACGCAAATTATTCATATCACCCCGACCTCATCGCTCGCAATCGATCCGCCATCCGCTCGGCAACATCGGGATAGACCGACGCCACATTCTCAATCTGCCCAATATCGCCCGAAAGATTATAAAGTTGCGGAACAGGAGAATTGCCAGTCTCAATATTCACATTCGTATTCACAGGCGGACCCTGGTGGGGCGGAATAAACACCCAGTCCCCCTGTCGCAAAATAGTCTTCGCCTGAATACCCTCCAGAACAATCTCCGCCCGACCCTCATCGCTTTTTCCCAACAGAGCATCGAGCACATCCACGCTATCGGGACCTGCATCCGCATCCAGCGACACACCTGCAAGCGCAGCAAAAGACGCGAGAAAATCGACCTGACTGACCAGCGCATCAGACTCCCCGGCCTCCACATTACCGGGCCAGGAAACGATAAAAGGCACGCGAGTACCCCCATCGTACATACTGTATTTGCCCCCGCGCAACGGACCTGCTGGTCTATGATCGCCGCACAACTCAACCGCCTCGTCGTAATAACCATCATTCAACACCGGACCGTTATCACTCGAAAAAACCACAATCGTATCTTCTTTCAAACCACACCGATCGAGCGCATCGAGCAACTCGCCAACACACCAATCCATCTCGGCAATCGCATCGCCGCGCGGACCCAATCCAGTGCGCCCTACAAATCTGGGATGCGGCAACCGCGGAACATGGGGTTGGTGGAACGCGTAATACAAGAAAAAAGGATTATCCTTGTTATCCTCCACAAATGAAACAGCCTTATCCAAAAACACATCAGCCATATCTTCATCCACCCAAAGCGCAGCCTCGCCCCCTCTCATATACCCGATCCGACTCACGCCATTGACAATACTCATATCGTGCCCGTGGTGGAACATCATCTTCAGCAACTCGGGATTGTCTCTCCCTGTCGGCAACCCCGGAAAGGGCTTATTCTTATCGTACTCCACCTCAATCGGGTCAGACGGATCGAGACCCACCACATCTCTGCCATCCAGATACACACACGGCACGCGATCATTGGTCGCGGCCATGATATAAGAATAGTCAAACCCAATATCCAGAGGCGTCAGCGGAAGCGGCTCATTCCAATTTTGATTCCCCTCGCCAATACCCAGATGCCACTTGCCAACAACACCCGTAGTATAACCCGCCTCCTTGAGAACAGCAGGCAACGTAGCAGTACCCGGATCTATAATAAGCGGCGCATCCCCGGGCAAAATATGCGCGCGTTCATTGCGCCAGGAATAAGATCCCGTAAGCAGACTATAGCGCGAAGGCGTACACGTCGCCGCCGTAGCATACCCCTGATAAAACATCACACCCTCAGAAGCCAAACGATCAATATTGGGCGTATCGAGTACCGTAGCACCGTAACAACTCACATCTCCAAAACCGAGATCATCCGCGTACATAACAACAATATTGGGGTGCTTTGACGAAACTTTCATATTTTTTTGTATCCTTTCGTTTAACTTCTGGCGCAATCGTATCCCGTTGCGTAAATTACGGGTTCGCAATATAGGACGTTATCCAAACCGCAAGCAAGCGGAAATAATCACCACACGCATTGAACAAGGAGAATATATGATTACTCGATTGACAATTCTCGCGGTATTGCTAAGCACAATGGCCCAGGCGGAAACCAATCCCCCCGCCGAAGGATTCAACCAGTCGGAATCCGACGCAAAAGCAATTGAAATTGCCGATGCAGTCATGGAAAAAATGGGCGGATGGGAAAATTGGAATCAGACCCGATACATCACATGGCGTTTCTTTGGACGGCGCATGCACGTATGGGACAAATGGACGGGCAACCTGCGGCATGAAGACGGGGACATGCTCATCTTGACGAACATAAACACCAAAAAAGGCCGCGTCTGGTTTGGAGGAACAGAGCAAACAAACCCCGACTCAGTAAAAAAATATATGAACCAGGGTTACAGGCGGTGGATCAACGACTCCTACTGGCTCGTCATGCCCTATAAATTGAAAGACACCGGCGTCACCTTAAAATACAGCGGCGAAGACAAAACCCTGGACGACCGCCCCGCGCACAAATTGACCCTCACCTTTCAAAACACCGGCGTCACGCCGCAAAATAAATACGACGTATGGGTAGATCAAGAACACAACCTGGTCACAGAATGGGCTTTTTATCGCAACGCATCGGACGCAGAACCGCGATTCCGCAGCCCGTGGACAAACTGGACAAAACACGGCAACATCCTGCTCTCCGACGGACGCGGATCAACGCGCAGAGGCGAACGCAAGCATACGGATATAGCCGTCTTTGATGCATTACCCGCCTCAGTATTTGAAAATCCCGACCCCGTAGATCTAATGGCCCTCAAAGGATCGATGTAAATCTATCCAGCGAGAATATCCTTCAGCGAATCAAAACCACCTTGAAAAACCCCATTGCCGACAAAATCGACCAGTTCCTCTTCTTCATCTGCCGGACAGCCAAATTCTGCAGTCCACTGAATATACGTCCGATTGCCATCCGTAATGGGCGTCAAACTCAGCGTTGCCACATAATCTTCAACCGGCATAGGCGACTCGAGAATAGAATACGTACACGTAAAAGTGACATCGCTCAACGTCAGCAATTGTTCGCGAATATTGCCGCCATCATGCAAATTAAAATTGCGAATACAGCCCACACTATCGCTGGGTTCACCACCTTCAATATGGCTATCTGCAATCGCGGGATGCCATTCGGGCAACGCATTAAAATCGCGAATTTTTTTCCACACAGCATCTACTGAAGCATCGAGCACTGAACTGACAAAAACACTGGCCCTGGCCATATCGTCCTCCTCGTTGAAAATATACTGGTAAAAATGGGCACACAATATACAAAAAAACCCAGAGCAATCACAGCGAGGAACACAAGGGCTATCACCAATAATCAATAACAGGAGATCAGCATGGAACTATTAAAAGAATTGTGTGAATGTTCGGGAGTACCTGGGCGCGAAGAGCGACTGCGCGAAATCGTGCGGCGAGAGTTGGAACCCATCGCAGATGAACTTCGCGTAGATGGGATGGGCAACTTAATCATGAAAAAGAACGCAAGCGCGGGCGAGAACCCCAAAAAACTAATGCTGGCCGCGCACATGGACGAAATAGGCTTTGTCGTATCCCACATCGACAAACAGGGCCTCTTGCGCCTCGTACCCCTGGGCGGGCACGATCCCCGCAACATGGTCGCACAGCGCGTCACCGTCGCCGGCATTGAAAAAGATCACATCGGCCTGTTGTATCCCGGCGTAAAACCCCCGCATATCCAGACAGAAGCCGACCGCAACAAAAAACTGGACGTCAGCGACTTTGTCGTAGATCTCTACATGTCAGCCGACGACGTCAAAGAAGAAATCGAAATCGGCGCAATGGTCACACTGCAACGCGACTTTGTCGAAATCGGCAACGGCGTAAGTTGCAAAGCCATGGACAATCGGATCGCCGTATATGTCATGATCGAAGCCGTAAAACGGGCTGAATCCTTCGCCTTTGAAACATATCCCGTAGCCACAGTACAGGAAGAAATCGGCCTGCGAGGTGCAACCGCGAGTGCTTTTGGCGTAAATCCAGACGTAGGCGTAGCACTGGACATCACACTGGCAGCCGACATACCGGGCATCCCCGAACACGAACAGGTCACGCGCCTGGGAGAAGGCGCTGCGATAAAAATACAGGACTCCAGCTCAATCTCACACCCGGGATTAGTCGCACACATGAAAACCCTCGCAAAAAAGCGCGACATCAAATACCAGATGGAAATACTACCCCGGGGCGGCACAGACGCAGGTGGCATACAGCGAATTCGAGCCGGAGTACCCGTAATCACCTTATCCATTCCCACGCGGTACGTCCATACCTCTATCGAATTGGCCGACAAAGACGACATCGAAGCCACGATCCAACTACTGGCAGCCTTTCTCGAAGAAGGCCATCGCACAGATTGGGACATGGTATGAGTTTCGCTACCGCCTCTGCTCCTCATGAAACAAAAACGAAAGCAACGTAAACCGACGTCCCCGGGTCACGGGCTGGACCTCGTGGAGAAAAGAACTGGAAAACGCAATAGCATCGCCTGCTGGCGGGCGATAGCGGTGGGGACCAAACTCGGGAAAAACGAGATGACCGCCTGTATAATCGTCATTGAGATTGAGCGTAAGCGCAAAGCGACGGTGGGCAGTTGAAGGACTGAGATTATCGCGATGCGCGTGAAAAAAACCCCTACTCTCCGAGTCGTAACACGCTATTTTGAAACCCTCGAAACGCGTCGCCCGGTAGTGGAAAGCGCGCTGTACCTCGGGCATAACCCGCCGCCCCACCGTAGAAGTAAGCAACCGCAACAGTCGGGCATCGGTAACCTCGTGGTCTCGCCGCTTTTTGTTCTGATAATCAATAACATCGCGCCGAACGCCAGATTGGGAACTTTCAACACCGGTTTCTATATTGCCCTTTGTCGCCCACACATTGATAAGCGCCTGGCAGACATCCGAAGTCAGAACATTGGGAATAAGCAGAACCGGCGCCTGGACATCGACATCAAGAGCCAGATGGGAAGGCAGACTCTCAAACGCCTTATAAATCTGAACAAACGCATTCGGATCCTCAATCCCCGACAGAACCCGCAGATTGGCATCCAGCGCAAACGCGGCAAAAACGCCATCGAGACCATAAGCTTTGCCAACCGCGTTTTCACTATCGATAAATACAGTACCATTAACCTGTACTGGTTCCGACGGACTAATAACAAAAACATCTACCTCTTCCGAACGCTCTAAACCTTCTAAAACCCGTTCTTCCCCGGTAAAAATCAAAAGCGTCGGACGACCGCCTGCGCGGGAATAAAAGCGCGTTTGAGAACCGTCCATAATCGGAAGAACAAAGTCGGGAGCGCGTTCGCCCCGATTCAGGATACCCATAGTGAGCCTCTTAGCGTTTAACATGAACCACCATTTACCCTGCTTCTGCCTATCTCTTCTCTTACTCGGATGCCTCGCTCCCGATCCGGGACAGAACATACCCACCCAATCCACATCCAGCGCTCAAAAGCAAGCACCTCAAACCCGTGCCCCCCTCAAAATCAACCCCGCCATACTCCAACACCGCACCTTTAACGAAGCCCCCATGTTCTCACAACAGGTCAAACAGGGCAAACTCCCCCCCGTCTCTGAGCGACTGCCCGAAAATCCCCTCGTCATCGTACCCACCGAAGAAATCGGCATCTACGGCGGCACACTGAGACGCGCCCTCACCGGCGACATCGTACAAACCCCGGGACCCAACAAAACCCTCAACGAAAACCTCATGGGCTACGAACGTCCCTTTCCAAACAGCATCCAATACAACCTATGCGAGCACTTCACTTATGAGGACAGTGGCAAAGTCGCAATTTTCAAAATCCGCAAAGGCGTCAAATGGTCCGACGGCCACCCATTCACCGTTGACGACATCCTCTTCTGGTATTACGACATGACCTTTGACGACAACGCCCGTCAAAACCCCTTTCCGCCAGCCGGATGGATGGTAGATAGCAAACCCATGCAGTTCAAAAAAATTGACCCTCACACCCTTGAAATCTCCTCGTCAAAACCCCTGGGACGCGTACTCCACGAACTCAGCCGCGCTCTAATCGCCGCGCCAAAACACGTCCTATCGCCCCTACACCCCAGATACAATCCCAAAACCGATTACAACGCCTTTCGAGAAGCCACGACCAGCGCGCAACTACTCATGCAGCCCGGCATCCCCCGCATCTCAGCCTGGATCCCCGTCGAATGGATTCGGGGTCAGCGCATCATCTATGAACGCAACCCCTACTACTGGAAAATAGATACAGCGGGCAACCAGCTACCCTATGCCGACCGCATCGTATTCAACATCATCCAGGACCCCCAGGTCATTCTGCTAAAATTCATCAACGGCGAACTCGACTTAATCGGGCGTTATACCCGCATCGACATGTTCCCCACCCTCAAAGTAAAAGAGAAAACCGGAAAATTCAATCTCCGACTCACCGGACCCAACAGAGGACCGGCTTACCACCTCAACTGGGACGCGCCCAAGCCCGCCTTGAGCGAAGCTTTCCGCAACAAAAACGTCCGCATCGCACTCTCACACGCTATAAACCGCGAAGAAATTGACGAAATAGTCTTCCACGGCCTCCTCGACCCCTCGGGCTATTCCTTTGGCCCCATAAGCCCTTATTTCTCTCCAAAAGCCTATAAAAAATACGCCGAATACGACCCCGACAAAGCCAGATACCTCCTCGACAGCGAAGGCTATGTCGATACCGATGGCGACGGCATCCGCGAACTTCGGGATGGCTCCCGCTTTGAACTCACCATCGACTTCGTACACCCCG
>JAPPAB010000027.1 GCA_026705765.1 Gemmatimonadota bacterium | reverse complement strand
GGCAACATCGCGGGAGTCGCCATCGCGATTCGCATGGGAGGTCCGGGGGCCCTCCCACTTATTGCGCGCATCCGCAGACTGATCTCATTGCAGGAGCTGATCCCCACGATGAGCAGCGTGCTCTGTTTGGCGAGCGGTGGGGTATTGATAGCGATCAGTTGTATGCCAATCATCGCGATTTGCTGGAAAAGGCAAAACCCGATATCGTCAGTGTGACTACCACAGCGCGTTATCGTCCACAAATTGTACTGGATGCTGTTGAAGCCGGTGTGAAAGCCTTGTGGGTGGAAAAACCCATTGCCTTTAGTCTTGAAGAAGCCGATGCTATGGTCAATGCTTGCCGGGAAAATGGCGTTCCCATCGCCGTGTATTGCTCGCGTCGTTACAATCCCTATTTCAGTGAAGCCCGCCGAATGATTGAAGCTGGGGAGCTTGGCGATATTCTCCAGATTACCGCGTATGCCCAGTGTGGTTTGTCGCATAATGGCAGTCATGCGATTGATACGATTCGCTATCTCGCTGGTGGCGATGTTTCATGGGTTTTTGGAGAGATGGCGTCGGATGGGGAAGCCGCATCTGATGACGATCTGATGGGCAACGGGTATCTCGCTTTTGACAATGGCGTTCGGGCGTATCTTCGCGGTACATCGACAGGTGTTGCTTCGTGGGAGTTTGATATTATTGGGACACAGGGCAGGGTTCGCACGTTATCGGATGCGCTTGAGTTTGAGTTTTTTCAGAGGGTTTCAGGCGGCTTGGGGAACCGGGGTGTTCCCGCGCGGTCCCCTTTCCCGCAACCAGCACGTCCCGTAGGCCAGGGTATTACCACCGTTGATGATTTGATTGATGCTATGGAGAACAACCGACCACCGCGTTGCTCTGGAGCCGATGGTCGCGATGCGCTCGAGGTTGCGATTGCTCTGCGGGAATCCCATCGCAGTGGTGGCGTCCGCATTGACCTGCCCATTGAAGACAGGTCGCTCAAAATTTTTTCCAGTGAGACACAAGCTGATCACACGCCTGCGCGCGTGCGCCGGTTGAATCAGTAGAAAAATCTAAACACCAAAGGAGATTTTTATGACAGATCCAGTTGTTGGCATTATTATGGGCAGTTCTTCGGATGAACCCACGATGGAAAAAGGCTGCGCCATTCTCGACGAACTCCAGATTCCCTACGATATGATCGTATGTTCCGCCCATCGCAACCCCGAGCGTACCGCTGAATACGCCAGTACGGCAAAGGCGCGTGGTCTGAAGGTGATCATTGCGGGTGCTGGTTTGGCCGCAGCACTGCCCGGTGTGGTCGCTGCGCATACTACTTTGCCGGTTATTGGCGTTCCATGCGCTTCGGGCGCGCTCAACGGCGTTGATGCTTTATACGCGATTGTCCAGATGCCGCCGGGAGTTCCCGTTGCGACTGTGGGTATTGACAATGCGCGCAATGCCGCTGTGCTGGCAGCGCAAATTCTCGCGCTTTCAGACGAAGGCATACAAGAGCGCCTGCAAGCCTATAAAGATGCTCTGGGTGGATAATACCGTTGCGATTTAATACGGAGGTCTTTTTGGAACGTCATATATTCGTTTTTATTGCTCTTCTTTTTATAAGTTGCGACGCACCTGAGACAGATCGCGCACCAAATACCGGCCAGTATCTCATTCCCGCGACGGCAGAGGAGATTCTCAAGCATGTTAAAGAAGCCGATGCCAGGGTCGTTCTGGTCAATGTTTGGGCAACATGGTGTCCACCATGTGTTGAAGAGTTTCCCGATTTGATGGCTGTTTATAATCAGTACAAAGATCAAGGGTTAAAGATTGTCTTTATTTCTGCTGATTCTGAAGGTCAGGCCGATGGCGCAATTGCCTTTCTGAAAGCGCATGGCGTTGACTTTCCAAGCTATATCAAATTGAAGAGCGATGGGGCGTTTATCAATACATTAGACCCCGACTGGTGGGGCGCAATACCCGCTACCTGGCTATACGACAGCGCGGGCAATAAACGCCATTTTTGGCTTGGGAAGACCTCGCGCGAACAATTTGAAGCGAAAATACGCGATGTATTGATGAAGGGCGGTTAAGGGGTACTTTAGGGCGCGTCTATCCGAGAATTCAGACTATAGATACTCTCATACCACCAAATATCAGGAGGATTCCATGCGTAAATTATTAGCCATTGCACTTGTCGTAGCGATGAGTTTTAATGCCGAAGCGGGCAAAAGCCAAACCCTCGCATTGGGCGCAGAGGCACCGGCAACTGACCTGGAGATGAAAGGCACCGATGGTAAGGTGTACACTCTGGAGAGCGTGCAAGGAGAGAAGGGTACTCTGGTTATTTTTTCGTGCAATTCCTGTCCCTGGGCGGTCAAATGGGAAAGCCGCGTAGCCAGTATTGGCAATGCGTATCGCGGCAAGGGGTTTGGTGTGATTGTGATTAATCCCAATGATCCCAGGCGTGCTGCAGAGGATAGTTTTGACGAGATGGTCACTCGTGCCAAAACCCTGTCTTACGAATTTCCCTATGTGGTCGATCCCGCATCCCAGGTCGCCCGCGCATTTGGGGCCAGCCGTACGCCAGAAATTTTTCTTTTTAACGCCAAAGGCAAGCTGGCGTATCACGGCGCGATTGACGATAATGCTTCGGATGCCAATGCGGTGGAAGCAGCGTACCTCAAAGACGCGCTCGATGCATTGTTGGCCGGGAAAGACATTTCAATATCCGAGACCAAAGCCCTCGGTTGTGGCATTAAGTTTAACGAGGATTCGTAGGACTGGTTGTATCAAAATGCGGCAAAGCCTCTTCGTATGGAAGGGGCTTTGGTGTTCATGATTGAAATATCTGCTGAAAGGAGCTCTTATTATGACCCTTAGCGAGCAACAGATTGCTGATTACCATGAGGATGGTTATCTGATTATTCGCAATGTCTTATCTGCGAGCGAAGCGAATGACCTTCGTCGCGTTGTGCAGGAAAAGGTCAAACGCGGTGCGTACCCACCAAAGCTCTCGTATCCCGAGCCAGCGAAGTACACTGTTAGTGGCAACAGGCTATCAGAACCGGGGCTTACTTCGATTTCCGAGCATCCGACGGTTATGGGGGCGGTCGAGTCCGTGCTGGGGCAACCGGCGCATTTGACGGCTTTTGTGGCGTATCTGAGAACGCCGGGCGATAAGGGGGGTGGCGCCCACTGCGATTACAAACGGTGGCGCCCCGTGGGTTCGTCGATGAACTGGGTGTTTGCCATTATTCCGCTGACTGATTTCGATCCGGTGTATGGTCCCTTTCTGGTGTCGCCGAAATCGCATAAATTGACGCAGGTGATTGACGAGGAGGCACATATATTAGATGTCAATCGGCCCGATAGGAGTCAGTTGCCGGATTTTATCGATCCAGAGCTTAAAGCGGGGGATTTGCTGGTTGTTAATGAGCATGTCTGGCATGAAGCACCTGCGGGTACAAGTACAGAAGACCGTTGCGGTATTTTCAATAAGTATTGTGCGGCTAATGCGCCTCCCGCTGCGGGATATTATCCGTATAATCCCGCAGCCCTTGAGGCTTTGAGTGATGAGGGGAAACGGCTTATTCCCGTGTGTTTTGACAAGCCGATTGAGACGACCCGTCTGCTTATCGAGTGTCCGAATGGCGGAGAACCAGGGTTCTTGTTGCGACGCGATGATGAGACGGATCGTTGGGAGTTGCCGGGCGGCGAGGGATGGGAAGAGGAAAAGTTGGTGGGCTGGGATGTCGGCGCGCGTGTCGGTTCTTTGCAAGAACTTACCAGGACGCAACTCGGGCTGGAGGTGCCGTGGATGTCCTATATTGAAGATGTGGAAGAGGAAGAGGGTATTTGTCGGGTTTATGGCTTTTCAGATAAAAACATGGATGCCGATGCGCTGGCAAATGGACATTGCGACTGGTTTACTAAAGCACAAATACAACATCTCGGCGAGGGCGATGCGATTAGTCGCACTGTTGATCTATGGCAGCGAGCAGATATTATTCGCGGCAAGGGCAAGGCGTGTAATCAGAGAAAAAGGCAGTTTGAATAACAAAGTGAATCGTTCAATTATTTTTTTTGAAACACGACGACGCGATTGGTATTTGTCCCTTTTGTTGTATTATCAACGCCCCATACATTGGCGGTTTTGGTGAATTTTTGGTCGTTAATTAAAACCAGCAATGGCGTGAGTCCCGCTTCGATGCCGCACGGGATAACCGCTTCTTCGAGTTTTATTTTGCCGTGTCTGACTTCACCGACTTCAAAGGCGATATGTCCGCTGGGTTTCAAGACGCGCTCTAATTCCAAAAAGACCTTTGTCATTTCGCGTTGCCATTGTTCGACTTTTTTCGCCATGGTGATGGGTACTGCCGCGGGGTCTATGCCGCAAAACCAGCATCGCAACCAGTTGTCCTGTGCATAGTTGACGACATCGAGAAACGGCGGAGAGGTTACGACGAGGGAGACGGAGTTGGACGCGATTTCGGGGACGCTATGTGAGGGTTGTGTGAGGAACTTTGCCTGGGGAACGCTTGTCAAGGTATGTCGGGTTTGATTGTCACAGTGTTTTAAAAGGGCGCGTGTTTTTTTCAGGATGAGATTTTTGATATCTCGCAATGGCGGTTTTTGATTTCTTTTTTGATTGATTTTTTTTTGTGAGTCAACGGAGACAGCCTGGTTAGGGGGCAGGGTATAAACAGAGAAAAACCCCGATGAGTGTCCCGTTAATCTGCTCAGTGCGATCAGGAGAATCCATTGATCGATCCAATCGAGGCTGTCGGCTTTTTCTGTTAGATATTTTTTGAGCGAACAAATTTGTTTCAGAGTTTCCGGGTGATAAAAGACCAGTAAGTCTTCTGGATATTCATCGACATCTTCGAGTTCTATATGGGATAGTCTGTCGGCGACTTGGTCAACTGTGGGGGGATTCAGGCGGGGAAGCGTCATAATGGAACTCAACGGATTAATATCGCATCCTATGGGAACGCGTCCCAAAAGAGCAGATTCGATAAGTGTAGTACCCCGTCCGGCAAAGGGGTCATAGACTGCGTCGCCCGGTAAGGTTAGTCGTTCGATAAAGAATCTGGGGAGTTGAGGCTTGAAGCACGCCCGGTATGATATTTCGTGGAGTGCATTGGCTGCTCTTTGTTTGGCGGTCCAAAATTCGTTTACGTAAGTTTCAAGGCGAATCGGCTCTGTCTCCGTAGAGGTCACAATTGTATTTTTGCCAAATGTGTTGAAATCCATCAGTTCTCGTTTGAGCCAGTCAGGCGCAAAGGATTCTATCTCTAATGTCAGTTGTTTCGCGGTCATATATGTATTCTTTATAGAGAAGTTTGTCGCAAGTATTTATAGATACAAAACTGCCTGGTGTCAAGGAGGAGGGAATATTCCATTCGGTGAATGGAAGCGGATCATGGATATTTTTATAAAAAAAGAAATATGCCGAGATCCCGGTCAGGCGATGGGGCGGGAGTGGCTTGAGACCAATGGTATGGGGGGATTTGCGTGTTCTACGATTATTGGGATGAATACGCGGCGGTACCACGGTTTGCTCATTCCCGCACAAAATGAGTCGCACGGTCGATTTGTCGCGCTGTCCAAATTTGAGGAGACGCTTATTGTGCCCGATATGGGGACTTTTGAACTGGGCAGTAATTGCTACGCTGGTGCTATTCACCCACACGGTTATACCCATCTCGAACACGTCCGCCTGGATCCTTTTCCCACCTTTACCTATTGTACTGACGATTTGTGTTTTGAAAAGCAAATTTTTATGGTCTATGGTCAAAATACCACTGTGATTACTTACGGTGCTTTTGATCGCCCTGTTATGCTTACGTTGCGTCCGCTCGCGGCTTTCCGAGATTATCATCACCTGACGCGCCAGAATGATATGCTCAATGGCGATGTCGATATTTGTCATGGTCTGGTGAGTTTTCAGCCTTATTCGAAATACCCACCTTTGTATATCGCGCACAATGGAGAATTTCAAGCGCGAGGCGATTGGTATTACAATTTTGAATATGCTGTTGAAGCCTATCGCGGCCTGGATAGTAGGGAAGACCTGTATTGCCCCGGAGAATTTACCTTTGATCTCGAAGCGGGCGAATCCGCGCATTTGCTCGTCAGCCTTGAACGCGGCACATGCGATCAGGTGAATGCGCTTCGGCAGGCTGAGTTAGATCGAAGAAATAAAATTGTTCAATCAGTTCCCAAATGCACTGGTCTCAGTTTGAGTGCAGATGCCTTTCTCGTCAAACGCAGCGACGCACGCGCTACCATTATCGCGGGTTATCCCTGGTTTACGGATTGGGGGCGGGATACGATGATCGCGCTGCCCGGTCTCGCACTGGTGACCGGACGATTTGACGAAGCCCGCGATATTCTCGCTGCTTATGCACATTTTTGCGACAAGGGGATGATTCCAAATCGATTTCCCGATTGCGGTGATGTACCCGAGTACAATAGCGTGGATGCAACGCTTTGGTACGTCTATGCGGTGGATCGATTTTTGGCGTACACAGATGATTATGCTTTTGTGCGCGAAAATCTCTGGGGGGTGCTAAAAGAGATCATCCACTGTTTTGTTTCGGGAACGCGCTATAATATTCATCTGGATTGCGATGGGTTGCTCTATGCGGGGGAACCCGGTGTGCAACTGACATGGATGGATGCTAAGGTAGGAGACTGGGTCGTTACCCCGCGGCAGGGTAAGCCCGTTGAGGTCAATGCGCTGTGGTACAATGCACTGTGTGTGGTGCGCGATCTGGCTGATAGATATGGGGAATCCAGGCTCAGCGCCGAATACGCTGGTCTGGCTGAAAAGACAGCCGCGCGCTTTGTCGAGGCTTTCTGGAATTCCGATGCTGGATGTTTGTACGACTGTCTGACCGATACGGAGTTGGATGCGGCGATTCGTCCCAATCAGATTTTTGCACTAAGTTTGCCGCATCGCATGCTCGATGCCGCGCGTGAACGCAGTATTCTCGATGTGGTCGAACGCGAGTTGCTCACGCCTTATGGTTTGCGAAGTCTGTCGCCGTCCGACGCGGCATACAGGGGAATATATGGCGGTGATCCGTATAGTCGCGATAGCGCGTATCATCAAGGGACGGTTTGGGCATGGCTTATGGGTCCGTTTATTACTTCATGGGTTCGCATTCACGGTGACGAGGCAGATGTTCGTATTTCTGCGAGAGACATGTTGTGCCCTTTGTTGCGCCATGTTGAAGAGGCGGGTCTGGGACATATTTCTGAGATTTTCGATGGCGATCCGCCCCATGTATCTCGCGGTTGTTTTGCTCAGGCGTGGAGTACTGCCGAGGTCTTGCGCGCTTTTGCGGAAGATGTGCTGGACAAGAGACCCGAAATAATGAAATAGAGAGGAGATATGAACGATATTGATCAAAACGGTCATGAACCGGTTGTGACAAAATGGGGACGCATTGAGATCGATTTCGAGAGCGATAAAGATTACGGAAATCCCATTCAAGAAGCGGCGTTGCAGGTGGTGTTTACTTCGCCGTTTGGATCGGTCTATAATGTGATGGGATTCTGGGATGGTGGACGGCAATGGCGCGTGCGTTTTTGTCCAGATGAAGAGGGCGAGTGGTCGTATGCGACGTTTTTTTCAGATGCGGAAAACACGGGTTTGCACAATCGAGAGGGGCGTTTTACGTGTGGGCCATCGCAGACGGGCAGTGAATTTGATGTACACGGTCCTATCGCGCTGTCTGCAAACAGGCGGCATTTTATTTTTTCGGATGAGAAACCGTTTTTCTATATGGCGGATACGGCGTGGAATGGGTGTTTGCGATCAACGCGGGATGAATGGCGCTATTATCTCAGCGTGCGCGTGCGGCAGGGATTTAATACCGTGCAATGGGTGGCTACGCAGTGGCGGGCGGCTCCAGATGGCGATGTCGAGGGCAATCTGGCGTTTTCCGGTGTGGAAAAGATCGCAATAAATCCGGCCTTTTTTCAGCGGTTGGATGACTGGGTGGAGATGACTTTTCAGGCGGGTCTGGTCAATGCGCCCGTGATGTTGTGGGCACTGGGAGGGCGCAATCATCCGGAAAAGAGTCCGGGCGTTTCGTTGTCAGAGGACCAGATGATTCTGCTGGCTGAATATATGGTCGCGCGATGGGCGTGTTATCCCGTGGTGTGGATTTTGGGTGGGGATGGCAATTACGATGGCGAGAATGCCGAGCGATGGCAGCGCGTTGGTCGCGCGGTTTTCGGGAAAGGTCCCCACGCACCTGTGGCGATGCACAGTTCGGGGCGGCGATTCCCGACTGATGAATTTCGGTCTGAAAATTGGCTCGATGTGGTGGGTTATCAAAGTGGTCACGGCGACAGCGACGAGACTTTGCAGTGGATTGTGACGGGACCACCTTCAGAAGATTGGAAAATGACGCCGCGCCAATTTTATATTAATATGGAGCCTTCTTATGAAAATCACGTGGCCTATCATTCAAAGCGACCACACGATGCAGCGTCGGTGAGGAGGGCGTTGTACTGGAGTTTGCTCAATGCGCCAACCGCTGGCGTGACTTATGGGGGACACGGCGTGTGGGGGTGGGACGATGGTAGCGGGCCGCCTGTTGACCATCCCTATACGGGAACGCCTCTGCCCTGGCATGATGCGTTGCTGATGGATGGGGCAGAGCAAGTGCGGCATCTCGTCGATGCATTCGATTCTATCGGGTGGTGGACGCTGCGTCCGGCGCCGGAGTTGTTGGGCGCGCAGCCCGGCGAGCGAGATGTACACAGGCATATCTTAATTTCTAAATCTGTGGCAAACGATCTCGTGGTTGCCTATACACCACAGGGTGAGGCGGTGGAGGTGAAGGTGGCGGGTTTGGCACCACATCTACGGGGTATCTGGTACAATCCGCGCGATGGGGATGTCGAAGCAGCAGTAGTGCGCGAGGCCAATGGCAGGCGCGTTTACGAAGCACCGGGAGATGGCGATTGGCTTCTGGTCATGGCATGAGGAGATGATATGGATCATAGTTTTGAACAGAATTGCGCGGTGTCTTATAAGGTTCTCAGTCCCAATACCCGCGGATCAGATCACCATTACGAAATAGATGTTTGTGCATCGGCAGAGGAGTTGCTGCTATTTGATCGGGAAGGGTATCTGGTGCGCGAGGGATTGTTTGCGGGTGAGGACTTGAAAGCGCTGCAAGACGCGCTGGATCGATTGGAGGCTCGGGAATCGGGCGCGTTTCGAGATACTGGAAAGCGATCCTGGGGGCGTATTCCGCGGCATTTGATGGATAAAGATCCAGTGTTTTTGGATTTGTTGAAGTTTCCGCCTGTGTTATCTATTGCGCGGGCGATGATGGGACCGCTGGTCAGGCTTCGGGGGCTGAGCGCGCGGATCAGTTATCCGGCTGCGACGCCTCATCAGACCCCATGGCACCAGCATTTGCGCGTGGTTTCCAATCCCTTGCCGCCGTGGTTTTCCAGGCCACATGGGATAGATGCTCTGATTTATCTGGATGATTTGAATGAGGATACAGGGGCTGTGGGTATTGTGCCGGGGTCGCACAATTGGTTGGATAGAGCACCGCCTCCCGATACTTATGAGCCGGTTGAAGGGGAGCTTGTGGTCCGCGTGAAGGCCGGGGGCGGCGTGTTGATTCACAGCAATCTCTGGCATCGTGGATTGCCGACGTTGAGGACAAAGCGCAGGATGTTGATTTTGAGTTATACGCCGACCTGGTTGCGCCGATCACCCCACGGGGGACCGCCTCCTGGCGACGGGTTGACGCAGGCGATTTTAGAGGGTGATGACGAGGAGGCGCGTATTTTGTTGGGTAAAGGTGGATATACTTGAGTTTTCAAAGGAGCGATATATGCGTGTGGTAGCGGTTGGAAAATTGAATGTAGATGCTGAGCTTTACGCATTGGTTAAAGACGAAATTGCGCCCGATACAGGCGTGGATGCAGAGGCTTTTTGGCATGGGTTGGAAGGGATTGTAAGAGATCTGGGACCGGAGAATCGGCGTTTATTGGAGAAACGCGATGTCTTGCAGGCGAAGATCGATGCCTGGCACGAGGGGCGCGAATCTATTGATGGAGAAGCGTACAGGACCTTTTTGCAGGAGATTGGGTATTTGTTGCCCGAAGGGGATCATTTTCAGGTGTTGACAAATGGCGTTGATCCAGAGGTTGCGACAGTGGCTGGACCGCAGTTGGTCGTGCCGGTGGATAATGCGCGTTATTGTTTGAATGCGGCTAATGCGCGCTGGGGTAGTTTGTACGATGCGCTGTATGGGACAGATGTGATTCCGGAGAATGATGGCGCAGATAAGGGTACGGCTTATAATCCCGTGCGCGGGGAAAGGGTGATTGCCAGTGCGAATGATTTTTTGGATGAGGCTGTGCCGCTGTCCAGTGGGTCTTACGCAGGAGTGACGGCGTTTGCTCTGGGTGAAGCGGGTGGGCAGAAGGTGCTTGTAGCAGAGGTTGATGGTCGGGATACAGGATTATCAGATCCGGATCAGTTTGTGGGTTATGCGGAGCGAGATGGGGCACTGTCCAGTGTGTTGTTGGCGCACAATGGGTTGCATGTTGAGATTCAGATTGATCCAGGCCATCCCATTGGCAAAGACCATCCGGCAGGGGTCAAAGATGTGGTGCTGGAATCAGCTATTACCACGATTCAGGATTGTGAGGATTCCGTATCGGCTGTGGATGCTGCGGATAAGGTGCTCGTGTATCGCAACTGGTGCGGTTTGATGAAGGGGACGCTGGAGACGACTTTTGAAAAGAATGGACAACCTCTGAATCGCAAATTGAATCCCGATAGGAATTATATTCGTCCAGATGGCGGTGTGTTGACATTGCCGGGGCGAAGTACGTTGCTGGTGCGAAATGTGGGGATTCACATGTACACCGATGCGGTGACGACTGCCGATGGAGAGGCGATTCCCGAAGGGTTTTTGGATGCGATGGTGACGTCCTTGGCGGCTATTCACGATTTGAAGGGCAATGGCGTGTTTCAAAATAGCCGTTCGGGTAGCGTGTATATCGTAAAGCCCAAGATGCACGGGCCTGAAGAGGTAGCGGCGACGGTAGAATTATTCGGGCGTGTGGAAGATGTGTTCGGACTTGAGAGAAATACGCTGAAGATCGGGATTATGGATGAGGAACGGCGCACGACTGTCAATTTGAAGCGCGCTATGTGGGAAGCCCGAGAGCGCGTCATTTTTATCAATACGGGATTTTTGGATCGCACGGGTGATGAGATGCACACGAGTATGGAAGCCGGTGCTATGCTTCCCAAGAATGAAATTAAGGCGCAGCCCTGGTTGACGGCTTATGAGGATTGGAATGTGGATGTGGGTATTGAGACGGGGTTGATCGGCAAGGGGCAAATTGGCAAGGGGATGTGGGCGATGCCCGATGCGATGCGGGAGATGGTGGAGACGAAGATGAATCACCCCGAAGCGGGAGCGACAACCGCGTGGGTTCCTTCGCCAACTGCGGCCACGTTGCATGCGATGCACTATCATCAGGTGAATGTTTCGGCGCGGCAGGCAGAACTCGCGAGGCGGGAACGCGCGAGTCTGGAGGCGATTTTGACGCCGCCTTTGCTGGATAGGGATTTGACGGCTGAGGAGATCGCGCAGGAATTGGATAATAACGCGCAGGGTATTTTGGGCTATGTGGTGCGCTGGGTCGATCAGGGTGTTGGCTGTTCTAAGGTGCCGGATATTCACGATGTGGGTCTGATGGAAGATCGCGCGACTTTGCGCATTTCGAGTCAGCATATTGCCAACTGGCTGCATCACGGGATTGTGAGTGCAGAGCAGGTCCGCGAGACGTTTGAGAAGATGGCTGCGGTTGTAGATCGGCAGAATGCGGGCGATCCGGAATATCGCAATATGGCGCCAAATTTTGATGAGAGTATTGCGTTTCAAGCGGCGCTTGATCTGGTTTTCAAGGGGCGCGAAGTGCCCAATGGATATACTGAACTGGTTTTACACGCGCGGCGGCGAGAGGTGAAAGGCTAATCGCTAAACAGGAAGTGAATAATGGGGCGAAAGCTGCTGGTTTTTGATGTGGGCAATTCGCGTTTGAAGGCGGCGTTATACGATAGTGACCGCCCGATTGTGCGTGTGTCTATTAGCGGAGTTCAAGATGCGACACAGGTCGTGAATGTTCTCGAATCGCGTTTTGCCCCGAGAGAAACGCCCGACCACTGTTTGGTTGCTTCTGTGGTGCGCGGTGCAGATGGGGTGATCCACAAGGCGGTTCAGATGGTATGGGGGTTAATGCCACAGGTGGTCGATACGGATATGGATCTGGGGATTGATGTCGCTGTGCCTCGTCCCGACCATGTTGGTATTGATCGGGTATTGCAAGCGAGCGAGGCGTTTCGCGTTTGCGCGGGGGGTGTGGTTGTCGCTGCTTTTGGCTCTGCGCTGACTGTGGATCTGGTGACGGCAGATGGTGTTTTTCGCGGGGGGACGATTGCGCCGGGTTTGGGTATGGGGTTGCGCGCGCTGCACGATGAAACGAGTTTGCTTCCCCATGTGGCGCTTCAACCGCCCGATTCGGCTGTTGGGACGGATACGGATTCTTGTATCCGGGCGGGTATTGTTTACGGGGCTGCTGGCGCTGTTGAGCGACTGTTTGGTGAATTGGTTCCCGATGGGCGGGCGACGCTTGTTTTGACCGGGGGGGATGCCGAGTTGATTGCGCCTTTCATAAACTACCCTCATCGCGTGGAGCTAGACTTGGTCATACGTGCGCTGGTTTCGTTAGATCGCAGGATTTTTGACCATTAAGGGGCGAAGCTGACGGCGTTGAGGAGAACGATGCGGTCGCACGCGACGGCGGGGTAATCCCGTACGGTGATGGTTTTTTTCGAGGCGGATTCGATTTCGTAGCCGGTGTCTGCGGCTAATAGATAGGTTCCGGGGAGAGCGTCGGGGTCGGGCACATTTTGCGATATGTGATAGGTGCGGTTGTCAACTGAGGTGACGTCGAGTGAGGTCTGTGCCTGAGAAAGTGTGAGTGTGTGACTGCTGCAGTGGAGTTCGGTGCCGCAGAGCAGATAAGCCCGTTGGAGATTGCCCTGGTTGTCGATGGATGCGTATGCGAATTGGCCTGTGGTGGAGATGGGACCGAGGTCATGGGTTGTACCTTCTGGGGCTGAGAGGATGTAGTCGGTGCAGCCATCGCGTTTTACGGCTATTGCCATGGCGCTGGTGTCGGGGTCGTTCAGGATCAGGTGTGCGGATTGGATGGGTGATTTGTCGGTGTAGGGTGCGATGACGGCGGCGTAACTTGTGTTTGCGTCGTTTTTGCGTTCGGCCAGGATTTGCTGAACGGGTGGGGCGTTGAGCTGGTCGCCCAGGTCCGAGCGCCAGCCGGGCGCGTCTGCGAGCAGGAGGCGATGGATGGGGTTGAGCAGGGTGAGGTCCATTCGCAGGTCCTGGTTTTGCCAGGTGGCGGTGAAGGGGGCTTGGGGATGGTCGGCGCGGATGTTGTCGAGCCATTCGATTTGTTCGTCAACGGGTTGGGGATCGGCGCCGCGAATGTCCGTGAGATGTCCGTTGCAGTGGAAGCCATACTGGTGGAGCTTGCCGCCGTTTATTCGGAAGAAGTCGATGGCGTAGGTCTGTTCGCCGGGGATCTGGATGAGCGCACAGGTGCGCTGGTAGCGGTCACATTGCTCGTACGGGGTGGCGGATGCCTGGATGATTTCGACGCCTGCGCCCGTGCCAAAGAGTTCCAGGGTGGCGGGTTTTGGGTTGCCGCTCTGGTTTTGGGCATCAACGGTGACGATGTTGTGGGAGAGGGTGCTTTTGGTCCAGGCATTTCTGGGGTCGTCCCATATATAACCCCTGTCTGCGGCCATTTCTCGCCCCTGGGCGATGTAAATGATGCCGAGGCTGTCGTAGTGGCGATGGCCGCCAAAGCCATAACCGTTGAGGTAGAAGGCGGTGTGACCTTTTGGGTTTCCGCCGCGCAGGACGGCGACGTGCCAGCCGGGGAACCATTCGGTGTGGTGGGGCAGGTCGGTGTTTTGTTCGGCTACTATATCGGGATCCCGGTGCCAGAGGGCGTATTCGTCGCCTTTTTTTGAGAGCGGGGCGTTCTGCGATTTTTCCAGCAGGCCAGCGTAGCGGTTGCCGTAATGGGCGCTCAGGACTTCGGCGTATATGGGGTCGATGCTTCGGCCTTCTCGGGAGTCTCCGATGACGGGGTCTTGCAGGTTTGGGTCGAGCATGCGGGCCATGCTTTCCAGAGCCAGGCGATAGCGGTCGAAGTGTTGAAAGGGGTCCAGGTTTTTGAGGCGTGGGCCGGTTTCGGGTTCGTAGCCGTCGGGGTCGGAGTATCCGACGAGCAGTTCTGGTATGTCGCGCAACAGGTTGAGGTGCATGGCGGAATAGGAGGGAGATTCGGTGCAGAAGCCGTCGAAGTGAAAGGCATCTTCGAGGAGGGTTTCAAAGCCTTCGATGGCGCGGCGCACGCTTTGCGGTCTGTTGAAGAGTATGCCCACGGCGGCGCTCAGTGCGCGGCCAGGACCGCATTTGTTGTTGATTTCGCTCCAGTTTTCGGTGTCTGCACAGCCTGGTAGGATGAGGTCGTTGACGATACGGTGATCCATTTCGGGCGTGAGGACTGGGGAGCCATCCGGATATTGAGCCGTTCGGATGAGGTCGTAGGCGAGGGTGATCTGGAGAATGCTTCCGCCATCGGAGCCGCTGCAGCCAAAGCGTCCTGCGCCCCAGAAGCCGTTGTTGAGTATTGCATGGTCTCCTTCTCGATGGCGGCCTTCAAAGGCGGTGATGATGGTTTCGACGGGAAAACGCCCGGCGCGGGGATATTTGCCCAGGGAGATGGCGACTTCGGCTGGTGGGCAATCCGCTATGGTGCCGTCGTAGGAGTGGAAGAGCCAGTTGGGGTATCGCCGCGCCATGCAGTCCATGATATAGGCGCACCACCGGGCGTATAATACGTCATCGGTGAGGGCGTATAATTTGGCAAGCGGTAGTATTTGTTCGAAGCACCAGCGGCTTTTTTTGGTGCGGATGATGCCGGTCCAGCTCGTGTGTACGGGCCACCGGACCCATTTGAAGGCGTGTTTGCCGGATTTGTCTTCGGGGTGGGCGCGTTCTTCGTCGGTGAGGTAGAATGTGAAGGTCTGGTTCATTCTGGGCGCGGTGATGCTGCCGGTTTCGGGATAGTTGGCGTTGGGGTATTCGGTTTTGCAGTATTTGCATAAGAGTTTATCCGGATCGGTGGGATCCCATTCGTACAGGCCGGTTTCACCCATGGAGGAGAGGTGGTTGACGCAGACGGGGCAGTTTTGGCCGTATTCGGGCCAGGGGGTGAGTTCGGGCATCATGGCGTCGATAAAGTCGCGGTTCTGATCCATGAGGTAAGCGACCTCTTGTTTCCAGCTTTCGAGGATGGCCTGCGCCCAGGGATAGCGTCTGAGGTTTTCACGGGCGTTTTCGACGTTGAGTAGCGGCATGGGTGCTCCTGTGGAACGCGTTGATCTTATAGTTTTTACTTTCTGCAATATATTGAGAAATAGACTTTGTGTCTAACCAAAGAATGGACGCTCGATATATAACTGTTTGTATCTCATTTCTTGCGTCTTGCGTCTCTCTTTTGTAATATCTTCACTGACCGGATGCATAATACCAGAATACAGGTTATTTATTTTGGAGGACTACGATGGGGAAGCAGCAAATAGCAGCAACAATGCTCAATAAAGACAATTTGATCGTTATTTGTGGGGCGGGCGGTTTTATTGCGGGTGCACTGACGCGATATTTTCACGATCAGGGGTTTGTGCGGCTTCGCGCTGTTGATAAGAAGCCTTTGCCCGAATGGTATCAGCGCGTGCCGGGTGTGGAGAATCTGTGTTTGGATTTGAGCGATGAAGATAATTGCAAACGCGCCGTTGAGGGGGCTGCTGAAGTGTATAATCTCGCGGCGGATATGGGGGGGATGGGATTTATCGAGCGTTTCAGGATCGACTGTTTGCGGAGTATTCTGATCAATACCCATCTGATTGAAGCGGCTTATTGGGCAGGTGTTGAGCGGTATTTCTTTTCTTCTTCTGCCTGCGCATATAATACTGAGTTGCAGGAGGATCCCAATGTGCGCGCTCTGAAAGAGTCAGATGCATATCCGGCTATGGCAGAGCGCGGATACGGTTGGGAGAAGTTGGTTTCGGAGATGTTTTGCGAGGAATATTGGGCAGAGCGCGGCATGAAGACGGCGATTGCGCGGTTTCACAATGTGTATGGTCCTTATGGGACGTGGGATGGTGGGCGAGAGAAGGCACCTGCAGCGCTTTGCCGCAAAGCGATTGAGGCCAAAGATACTGGCAAGCTCGAGATTGATATTTGGGGCGATGGCAATCAGACGCGCAGTTTTATGTATGTTGACGATTGTATTAAAGGCGTCGATATGATTATGCACAGTGAAGATCTGGTTGCAACGCCTATTAATCTGGGTTCGAGTGAGCTGGTTTCTATCAATGAACTGGTGAGTGTTATTGAGGAAATTGGCGATGTTAAACTCAATCGCACGTATGATTTGTCTGCGCCTCAGGGCGTTGCTGGGCGCAATAGTGACAATGCGATGATTAAAGAAATGCTCGACTGGGAGCCTGATACCTCGTTGCGCGATGGGATGACTAAGACTTATGCCTGGATTGCACAACAATATGCGGATCGCAAGGCGGGTAAGCGGACGGTGAGTTAAGCAGGGTATTTATTATATGAGCAGAGATATTACGAGCGTTATTGGCAATATTCCCTTTCGCATGGCTTTTGCCGGTGGGTGGATTGATCAGCCGTTTTTGTCTCAGTACAATCCATCGCCTCCCGGGTCTATGGTTGTGGTTTCGCTCGAGCCGACCAGCCGTTTTATGAATCGCTGCGGTATGGCGACGAGTACGCGAGATGTTGCGATGAGGCTCTGGGGGTCTGCGTTTCCCGATCGCGCGCCAGCCGATCTGGTGAAGGAGTTGTACACGGTGGAAAATGAAGGCAAGGCCGAGCCATCGGGGTCGCAGGATATGATTGGGTTGCTTTATCCGGGCGTGAGCAGGCTCGATTACGATTGCGAATATGAAGGAGGATATTTTCCGGTTCATATCGAGTCCAATAATGATCCCGATGTCGCGCGTTGGCTTGAGGATGTGATCTACATGGTTCCGGTTGCGCCGCGGCCCGATGGGTATGAGCCGTTGGGTGAGAAGAATTTGGATCCGATATGGATTGAGAGATTGAGTCAGTCGGGCAAGGATTGTTATGATGCGATTATTGCCAGAGATGCGCGGGGATTGGGCGCATCGTTGAATGAGTGTATGGTCTGTTGGGAGACTCTTTTGCCACATACGGTACGTCATCCGACTATTCGGATTGATTTGATGGGTATTCTGGAATATTATCAGTCGAGATATGTCGGGGCGATGTATTCGGGTTGTGGCGGTGGATATATTTACGTTGTGTCTGAAGAACCCGTGCCGGGCGCTCTTCGCGTGGATGTCCGATATGACAGAGGGTAGTGATATGGAGACGGTTGTTGTTTCAGGTAGTTTTGACGATATGAGGGCGCGCGATATCCGTTTTTTACAAGAGGCTTCCCGATACGGATGTCTTCACGCGCTGGTATGGGGGGATGATGTCGTCAAAGGGCAAACCAAATTTCCGGAAGAAGAACGTCTGTATATGATGGATGCGATTCGCTATGTGGATCGCGCGACGCTTGTGGCGGAGTTGGTGGATAAAGACGGTCTTCCCGATGCGGTCCAGGCCGATATCTGGGTGGTGGATGAACGAGACGATACGCCGCAGAGACGACATTTTTGCGATGTGCATAATATTGCATATCGCGTTTTGACTGCGAATGATATTAGGGGTTTTCCGATAGAAGAGGTAGCAGATGGGGATGCGAATAATAAAAAAGTGATTGTTACGGGGTGTTTTGACTGGTTTCACTCCGGGCATGTCCGATTTTTTGAAGAGGTGTCGGAGTTGGGCGATTTGTACGTTGTTGTGGGGCACGATGCAAATGTCCGTTTGCTCAAGGGGGAACATCATCCGATGTTCGGTGAAGACGAACGCCGGTATGTGGTGCAATCCGTCCGTTTTGTCAAACAGGGGCTTATTTCCTCGGGCGATGGATGGATGGATGCCGCGCCTGAGATCGCGGTTATTAAACCGGATATTTACGCGGTGAATGAAGATGGCGATAAGCTGGAGAAGAGCGTTTTTTGCGAGGAACACGGTCTGGAATACGTCGTCCTAAAACGCGCGCCCAAGGAGGGATTGCCGCGTAGAGAGAGTACGGTTTTGCGGGGGTTTTGATTCTTTATGATGAAACCTCATCGCGGAGCGTTTTGTCTTTGTATGTAGTAAATTAAGACCTCTATAGCTCTAAATAACAGGATTGTGCGATGTCAAATATTCTTCTCGGTAAACCCGATGTCGAATCCCATCTCAAGAAGCTTGGCTTCGACAGGGTGCTCGCTTATAAGCTCTGGTGTTACCGCAATGGGTTGGATACCGGTCTGGATAAAACCGCTGCTCAGCGTCAGGTGGAGATTGATCTTTTGCAACGCGAGGTTGAGCAGCGCGACCCCGATGTTAGCCCGAGGCACAATGCCCACCGCGCCAAATTTATCGCCCGTATCTTTAAAGGCGAGCTTCAGGATGAGACTGTCTCCGATTTGCTCTTTCGCATTCGCGCGATTTACAATAATCTCGACGGTGATCCCGACGCGCAACAAGCTCTGGGTCGCCTGGTTCTGCATGTTGAAAAATACGGCGATTTGATGCGGCCCGCACGCGCCTGCAAGCGTTTTGGTCATACGGTTGTCAATACCTATATCGCCGCTCTTGAACAACTCGCGCGCAATCACGCGGATTGGATTCGTCCCGTTGAGGATTGGCGACCTAATAGCTATAAACCAGCGCACCAATTCTACAGCCTTGCGCGCCATCTTTTGGCACAATACGATGTGCCCGCATTTTTTGATACGGCATTTTTACAGGGCAATACACCAAAGGCGCGACAGGAACAAGCGTGGTTCATTCACGTTGGCATGGGGCAAAATATCCGCACAGCCGGTGTGCCTATGCGGATTACAAAGCGGATGGCGCATTTGCTTTTGCAAGAAAAACGCAGTTATCACACTGTTGTTCAGTGCCTTCGCAAGGTTCAGTACATAGCTTATGGTGGCAACCCGAAAAGTGCCTGGGAAATTGCCCATGGGCCTCTGGGGGAAGGATTCGAGAACGAAGTTTTTTGGGAGACTGTTGTCCATTTTCTCGCCAATCAGGCTTTTCTCGAGCGCAGCTATATTAATCCGATCATAGACTATATCCGCAATCAAAAATTCACGCCTCAGCGCATTCCGCAACCCGATGGTACAGAGATCGAAGGTCCGCCGCTACATCCCAATTTTTGCATGAAGGGCCGCAGTATTAACAAGCTTCTCCGCCAGGTCGATGTGTGGCATCAAGAACTTACGGGTTTGGAAGATGTCGAGTTGGAAATCTGGGCGTCCTCTGGATTCAGGGAGTTTGAACATGTGACGCTGGATCCCAGGCTCAAACGCAATATTCAGTGGACGGTTCACGAACTCATTACTTCGCAACAACTCTACGCCGAAGGGCGCATTATGCATCACTGCGCGGGGTCTTATGCCAAACGCTGTGCGGCGGGTGAGAGATCTCTCTGGTCTTTGCGCGCGCTCGATCTCGACGCTGCCGAAGAGAATCAGATGCAGGAGCATGTGCTTACCATTGAGGTCGATAATAAGAAAAAATCCGTCGTTCAAAACGCCGGCAAATTCAATCTCAAACCCTTTGGCAAAAAACATCTCGCCAAACAACGCCAAACGGGGAATGTCTATCTCCATCTCCTCCGCGAGGCGCCGACGATTATGCGCCTGTGGATGAATCGCGAAGGGTTGTCCCATGGATAATACTGCGATAACCGGTCACGCGTTTCCCTTTATCGAAGTTTCTGGTACGGCGTACGATATGGGTTATCAACACGGCAAACAGGCCGCAGATCTCGTTCACAAATATCTCGTGTGGATTGAAAAGCTCACGGGTAAATTTCGCGATGAACTCTGCCAGAACGCGCGTGCTTTTCATCCCTTGATTGAAAAGCTGAGTCCGCTGCTTATGGAAGAGATTCGCGGGCTGGCCGATGGTGCGGGTATTTCTTTTGACGAGGCGCTTTTGTGTCAGGCGCGGGGTGAGGCCGCCAGTGTTCCGCCCGAGGGGTGTACGGCGTTCGCGCTTACGGGTTCTGCGACTGCTGATGGGTATCCCCTGGCCGGTCAAAATCAGGATCTCGCGGTCGAATACGCCGATGTCGCCATTCTCCTGCACGTTTGTCCTTCTGATGGTCGTCCCCGGGCATTGCTTTTCACTTTTGCCGGACAATTGGGTTATTCGGGTATGAATCAGTACGGTCTGGCTCATTTTGCCAATGCGCTTTACGATTGTCCCTGGCAGATGGGGCTGCCTCACTATCCGCTCAAACGCATTATGCTGGAGCAGAGGGACCTGGATACCTGTCTTCGGATTCTCAGACAGCATCCCACCTGTTCGGCTGGCAATATGGTTTTTTGTTTTGGCGATGGGCAGATTGCCGATCTGGAAATCCGTCCCGAAGGTGTGATGCAATTTGCCGATACACATCCCGATGCGATTGTTCATGCCAATCACTATCTCACCCCCGAATTTGCACCCTGCGAAACCAATAGTCTCGCGGATTCTTGCCCTCGGCGCGATAGGATGCGCGATCTGGTTAAAGAACACTGGGGCGATATCACGGTGGATACGATGAAGGCCATTCTCTCGGATCACGATGGCGATCCGGCAGCGATATGTCGCCACGGTGCTGTTGATATGTTTTCTATTTCGGGTTATATCGCCGAACCCGCAAAGGGGTTGCTCCACGTTCGGCGAGGATTGGGTTGTACGGGAACGTGGACGGCTTATGAGATTTAGTGTTTTTCAGGGAGTCCAGGTTTTGGCGCGTTCGGCGTAGTCGCGGGCCTGGGCGGGGATATCTACGCCGACTTCTTCGGACCAGGCTGCGAGAAGCTGTTGATAGATGGGGCCGGGTTTGCCGGTGCCGACGGGTTGGAAGTTGAAGCGGGTGATGGGTACCATGCAGATGGTGGTTGATGTGTACCAGGCTTCGTCGGCTTCTCGCACGTCGTAGGGTTCGATGTCAGTTTCATAGACGGGGATGTTCAGTCTTGCGGCGAGGTCCATGCAGACCTGACGAGAGACGCCGCGCAGGATGTCGTGTGGTTTGGGTGTGTGGATTTCGCCATTGCGGGCGATGAAGAAATTGGTGCCAGTGCCTTCTGTGATAAAGCCGCGTTCGTCGGTGAGGAGGGCGTTGGCACCTTTTTCCATGCGTTGAGCCTGGAGGTTGGCAATCTGGTAGTAGATGCGGCTGCGATTTTTGGCTTTGGGGTCGATGTACCGGGCGGGTACGGATTGTTGAGGCGTGATGACAAAGTGAGCGCCCTGTTCGTAATAGTGGGCACTGCCCCCAATGTGGCGCACGAGCGGGATGACGTTGATGGTGACGATGGGACTGGCACCTTCTGTGACGAGGGTGTCGTAAAAACCCAGGGCACCCCGGGTGACGTTGTGCATGATCTGAAAGTCCAGATTTTCCAGGGCGGGCAGATTTTTTTTTATGGTTTTGTGCGTGGCGTCTTCCATCTGGTCAATGCTGAGGCCGCAGTCGATTTCGGCGTATTTCATAGAGGCGTACAGGCGTTTTAGATGGTTGCGAAGGCAGTAGGGTTTTTGCTTGAAGGAGCGGGTCATTTCAAATACCATGTCTCCAAACATCAGGGCGGAGTCGAAGATGGAGATACGGGCTTCGCGTTCGGGAACGAAGTTTCCGTTGAAATAGACGAGGCGCTGGGACATGGGGAGGCCTTTCGTGAGAGTCGAAGATTGGGCAATGGGTTGTTATATATACGACAATTTTTTTGAAATTCAAGTGGGGATGGCGATGGAGGTCACGGAGGTCGAGCTATAAACCGAAAGAGAGGATTGAGACAATGGCGGAACGATATAAAGCGGTGTTAATCGGATGCGGCAGGATGGGGGCGACGATTGACGATGAGGTGCAGGATCGTCCCGACCGTCATCTGTGGCTCCCGTATTCACATGCAGCAGCGGCTGTGGCGTGTGAGCGGACGGATCTCGTAGCGGTTTCGGATGTGGTAGCAGAGAAGGCAGAGGCGATTCGCCAGCGGTACGAGGTTGCGGTTTGTTATACGGATTATCGGGAGATGATTGAGAAAGAGAAGCCGGATATTGTGTGTATCGCGACCCGTCCAGCGACCCATTCAGAGATAACGGTTTTTGCGGCCGCACACGGGGTAAAGGGAATTTATTGCGAGAAGCCGTTGTGCTGTTCGATGGCAGAGGCAGACGCGATGGTGGCAGCGGTTGAGAAGTACGGTGTAAAGTTCAATTACGGTACGCAGCGGCGATATATTCCGGTTTATCGGAAGATGCGAGAAATGGCGGATGCCGGGGAATTGGGTACGGTGCAGGCTGTCATTGTGCAGGATGGGGTGACAGCGGCGTTGTGGGGGTTAACCCATGGGGCGGATATGATGTTATTATTAGCCGGAGATGCCGAGATTGAGTACGTGCAGGGAACCATTGTGTGTGAGGATGAGGATTGGGAGGGCAACCGCCTGAATGTGGATCCGGGCATAGCCAGTGGGTACGTTCGGTTTGCCAATGGGGTTCACGGATATACAACGGCGGGTAGCGGCTCAGAGTTTGAGATTTGTGGCTCGGAGGGAAAGTTGAGAACGTTTAATAATGCGCTTGCCTATCAGTTTCGAAAGGCAAGCGATGTGCGGTATGTGCTGGAGGAGCAGGCATTTCCAGAGGTTCCGTGCGAGAGCGGTACAGTGAATGGGATTCGGGATATCGCGGAGGCGCTGGATACAGGGCGAGAGACAAAGGGGCCGGTTCATCTGGCGCGACGGAGCCAGGAGATGGTGATGGGGTTTATTGAGTCGCATCGGTTGGGGGGTGTGCGGGTAAGTTTGCCGATGGAGAACCGAGAACTGTACGTGGGGCGGGAGGGTTGGTGAGTGCGCGTCATTGATTAAGGAGGATGGTGATGAAGATTACAGAGATCGAGGTGATTCCGCTTCGGGTCCCGTATGAGGCGCGTATCCGGAAGGCGTATTATCATTTTGCGATGCGGGAAGAGGTGACGGTGTATAAGTTTCATACGGATACAGGGCTGGTGGGGTTGGCAGAGAATGTGGGGTCGCCGTTTGGTCAGGGGATGCTGGCGACTTATATCGGGACGGATCCATTTGACCATGTGATGGGACAGGGGCGGTTTAATCTGGATATGGCGTGCTACGATTTGATGGGCAAGCATCTGGGGCTGCCAGCGTGGAAGTTGATGGGGCAGCAGGCGCGTCAGTGGGTGTCTATGGGGTGGTGGATGCCGTGTATGTCGGTGGAGGATACCGCGGCGGAGGTACAGGTGGCGGCGGAGCGTGGATACCGGGGGTTGAAGTGCAAGGCGCGGGCGTTTTACGATGTGGTGGCATGCGCGCAGGCGATTCAGGATGTCGCGCCGGTGGATTTTCGGGTGGAGTTCGATTTTAACGGGGCGCTGATTTGCGTGGAGAAAGCGTTGCCAGTGCTGCGGGAGTTGGAGAAGATTCCGGTGGTGAAGGGGGTGGAGGAGCCAATTTTTGCGTATGATATTGAAGGGTGGCGCAGGCTGCATGAGGCGATTCGAATACCGTTCTATCTGCACGGGGTGCGGGTGCTGTGTGAAGCGGCGTCGCGGCAACCGTCGGGACCGTGGATAGGTCTTCGAGCGGGCGATTTTGATGGGGCGCTTTGCAGCCACGAGTGTGTGCGGGATGCACTGGCAGCGGCCTGGACTTTTGCAGCGGCGAATACGCCGATTTTGTTGCAGTATGTGGGGACGGGGATTACGACGGCGTTTGCGCTTCAGTTGGGCGCGGTGATGCCGACAGCGACGCTGCCAGGGGTGACGGCGAGCCATTCTTATGAGGACGATTTGATTGTGGATGCACATTCGGTGCAGCGCGGGTTTATGAAGGTTCCAGAGGGCCCTGGTCTGGGTGTGGCACTGGATGAGGATGCCGTGGCGAAGTACCGGGATACACCTGCTGTGGAATGGCCCCGGCATGTTTCGGTGGTGACGTTGCCGGGCGATGTCAAACATTTTTATAGAAATTTGCAGCAGGCAGAGCGGCTGATGAAACAGGGGGTGGATGAGTCGTTTGCGCCGGGTGTGCGCCTGGATGAGTGGGAGGACGATGGGAGTGAGGAATTTGACAGGTTGTGGACCCAGCTACAGGTGCAGGATGCACCGGTTTGGGATGGGTGAAGATGAGATGGGTTCTAATAGTATTTTTGCTGTGGCCCTTGTGTGGGCAGGCTGAGGAGAGAATATTGATGCAGATTGAGACGACGATTGATTTTGGCAAAGATGTGGGGCAGAACTGGGGTACGCTGTTTGAGGCGCGAGATGCAGAGGGTCGCGTGGTTTTGGGCGCGGGGTTTACAGGTGTTTATAATACGGCGTTTTGCATGGATCGCTATACGTTGCAGTTTTTTGTGCGGGATGATGAAGCGGAGATGAATTTTGAGACGTTGCCGCCTTCGACTGAGGATGGGGGGAGTTATTTGTTCGATCTGGATGGCAGGGTGTACGCGTGTAGCTACCATCAGGACCGGACTGCGAGAGCGTGGGACGATGTAGCAGGTGCCTGGCGGGTGGATGAGAGTTTTGGCGTGGGTGAGACGGTGAGTGGGGAGGGCAAGATGCGGGTTGGGGGGAAGGTGCTTCAGTTTAAGGGGGGTGAGGCGTGGTATGATGGGGAGCGGGTTCTCTCCAAACCGGTGTCGGGATATTATCATCATTTTTATTATGGGCTGGGGTATTTGACGTTTTTCTATAAGAATGAGGAGGTGGGACAGCCTTACACGAGATTGTACGCGGTGCCCTATGTGCCGGGAGATGGAGCGGTTGATCTGGAGAAGGCAGTGGTGCTCGATCTGAAGTACGATCGGGAGACGCCGTTTGCCATTGGGCAGCTTGGGAATGAGATTGTAAATTCGTCCAATATGGGCGGGATATATGCGTTTGACGGGTCGAGGTGGAAGGTGTTGCGCGCATCGTTGGAGGGGGTGAGTTTTCAGCTTTATTCGATGCTGAACTGGTATGATAAGCTGTTGATGTCGCAGTATCCCACGGGTAATTTGTTTATTTACGATGGGGAAGAGGTTCGCCATCTGAAGGATTGGCCGCCTGTGATGCCGGGTGTGTCGGATAGGGTGCGAGAGGCGCAGACAACGGGGTTTTACGGCGGGGATCTCTATGTGGGGGTTTGGCCGTGGTCCGAGTTGTGGCGGTACGATGCTCACGAGGATCACTGGCAGTTTGTGAAGCGGATGTTCCGGCGTCCGCCAATTACGGATGAGATGAATCACCCGTGGGAAGATCGGGTTGTGGCGTATAATGAAGGTCACGACGGCGATATCGTGATCAATGAGTGGGGGCAGCGCGTTACGGGGTTGGCTTCGATGGGGGACGCGCTCTATCTTTCCGTGAGTGCCAAGGGGTGTCCCGAGCGAGATATGCGGCTTGAATTTTTGCACGATGACGAGGTGTGGGATGAGTACCGCGTGGTGCATCGGTTGAAAAAGCCGGGTCATGTTTCTGTGCCGGTTGTGTGGCGCGAAGAGCCGACGACGCTGTTGTTTACGGTTGGCGAGGCGGAGATCAGTATCAGGCAGGATGGGAAACTTCTGGGGACGGCACCCGTTCGACGGGAACAGGTGGAGCGAGTGGTGGATGCCGAGATTCAGTGGGAATACGGGATGTATGGACCGCTGCGAGCGGGGTTGCTGTCAAAGAGGGTGGAACGGTAGTTCGTGCGAGGATGGTCGGGTCCTGGGGGCTGTTTTGCACATATATTCTAATTTTGGAGGGACTCATGGCTGTTACACGGGAGGATTTGCAGGCTGCTATTGATCGGTTTCCGCGTACGGAATTGGCGGATTTGCCGACGCGGTTGGACGATTGTCCGCGATTTTCAGAGGCGCTGGGTGGGAAGGTGCGAGTGATGGTGAAGCGGGATGATTTAACGGGGCTGGCTTTTGGGGGGAATAAGACGCGAAAGTTTGATCTGGCGCTGGGAGATGCGGTGGCGCAAGGGGCTACGGCGTTAATAACGGGCGCGGCGTCACAGTCGAATCACGCGCGGCAGGCGGCGGCAGCGGCTGCCAGGCTGGGGATGAAGTGCGTGCTGGTGAATCGGCACGATCACCGCAGTCAGATGGGTATTCAGGGCAATCAGTTGCTGGATAATATTCTGGGGGCGGATGTGCGTCTGGTGGTGGATGGCGTGAATCAGAATGAGGTGAAGGATCGGGTTGTGGAGGAACTGACGGCGCAGGGAGAGAAGCCCTATCTGATCGGGCAGCGTGCGGTGGTGCTGGGTACGGTGGCTTATGTGTGCTGTGTGCTGGAGATTGTGGCACAGCTTGAAGCAATGGATGCACGGGCGGATTTTATCTGTACCGCGTCTGGGCACGGGACACATGCGGGGCTGGCTTTGGGGGTGAAAGCGCTGGGTTTGCCAATTCGGACGCAGGGGTTTTCGCCGAGCAAGGGGGATGAGGCACAGCGGAGGGCGCGGCTGGCGGAGGTGGGCAACGAGGCGGCAGAGCTTTTGGAACTGGATGTTCGATTGCGGGCAGAGGAGTTGGAAAATACGGATGCGTATGTGGGTGAGAATTACGGGATTGTGACGGAGGCAGGATTAAATGCATTGCATTTGCTGGCGCGGACAGAGGGGATTTTGCTCGATCCAGTCTATACGAGTAAGGCGATGTCAGGGGTGATTGACCGCATTCAGACGGGAGAGATTCCGGAGGGATCCACGGTGGTTTACGTACATACGGGTGGGAATCCAGCGCTGTTTGCTTATGCGCCAGAGCTGATTTCACACGGGGATTATCGGCAAAATCTGGTGACGAGTTGAGGCAGGTAGTGCCCGTAAAACGCGGTTTATCATTATTCTCTCAAAAGATAGAAAGGGACAACAACGAGTCGTTGCTGCTTAGTCCCTTTCTGTTTTGTAAAACATTTATCTAACAAGCCCGTAAGACCCAAGCGTTTTTAACCTTGGGCCACCTTTCTAACTACTCCTAAGGAACTTACTGTGTCGCAGTAACTTACAATGCCTATTTTTTACTGAACAAGTCTGGATTCCGGCTTACGCCGGAATAACACATTGAGTTCCTTTCATACATAACCCCATGCGGGGTCGGATGCTGATAAGGCACCCACCAAAACGATGCTGTTGCCGAATTCCGAATTCTGTCCGTACAGAGCTTGTATTCAGACCACAAACAGCCGTTTTTACAACCGCTGACTACCTCTCAACCAATTCGGCAACAGCATCCAAAACGGGTCAAGTCCAAAGTACGTATAGCCATAACGCCAGTGCCGCCGCCCATCGAGGTAAAGCCGGTCATGCCAGCGGTGCCACTGCCAATATCGCCCGATCTTAAGATGCCGAAGGTGCCACCACCTTGGGAAGGGCCACCACCACACCAGTCCAGATAGCTGATACTTGACTTTTACTGTCATTGCTGTACATTGCAGTCTTTATGGCGAATAAATCAAAAATAACAGTGATATCGGGGCTCTTGTCTATACTGGTATCTGTATTGGCATTGGTATCGCTGTTTGTCGATAAATTTGAAGGAATTCTCGCCATCCTGAACCCTGTTTTAGACTTAATCCGTTGGGTTTGGTATTTCTTTTTTTCTAACCATTCTTTTTCTTTAGATGGATGGTTATGGTTAATTATCGGGGCCCTTACATTTGTGGGTTTATTTGTTGTACTGAAGACTGTATATGACAAAAACAGTAGAGATAAATATACAGAAAAAGAAGGGGTAATCTCAGGTCTTAAATTTAGATGGAAAGAGTCTAAAGGTTCAATATATAATCTTCGATGCTTTTGTCCGAGGTGCGACTACGAATTAACAAGAGACAGAAACACATATGTAAAGACATTCGGTTCATGGACATTGCCCTCCTGTCCAGGTTGTAATTTTAGATCAAATGCTCTGGAATACGATGATTTACGCGATCTTGTAGAAAGAGAGATTGAAAGAAAAAAGAGAAATTTAGGATAAACTAAGCACTAATCATTAAAATGTAAAATCGGGGAGCCTCTTAGGAAGTATCAGGCTCCCCAGATTATTGTTTCGGTACTATCCTATATAATCCCCATATTTTGACGCTCATTATAGCCATTGCCGCCCTTGTTTTGAGCATCATAAACACTCGGCATGCAATGTGGCGCGATAAGATCAAATTAGGTATTGCCCCTGGAATAACAGACCCTACAGATAGCTCAAATATCCCGGCACTTGCTGTTAAAGTCACAAATTTAAGTTACATAGCTGTTACCTTAGCCGAGGTGAGTATAGTCGTGGATAGGAAAGAGAGAATCTTTTCCCCTCCAGTGGCTAGGTCTCTACCAATACGCCTAGAACCTCGGTCAAGCCATACCGTTTTGTTTCCGCATTTCGTGACAGAAGAACCGCACCCTCGGCTTGCTGATGCAACTCATCTTTTGGCTAGAACAGATTGTGGGCACACTGTACGATGCAAATTTGATCCGAGTTTTTATCTTTCCTAACTATTGCCTCTCTCCAGTACTTTATAATTCCCTTTTTTTAAAACTGATACTAACGGTTTTCGGGGAAAGAGGTTTGTGGAACTTTACTATGATTGAGGTAATTGACAATTTATATCCAATTGGCTATAATATTTTATGAATTACAACAGATTAAACTTAAAAGAAGCTATATGGATTGGGGATTCTAAGACAAAGCTGAAGGAATTTCCAGAGTCCGTTCAAAAGGATATAGGGGACGCTTTATTTTTTGCACAAGCGGGAAGCATGTCTCCGGCAGCCAAACCCTTCAAGGGCGTTGGCTCAGGGGTTTTTGAGATACGGGCGGATTATAGAACGGACACTTATCGCGCCGTGTATGCGGTGAAAATTGGAGAGAGGGTTTATATACTGCATTGTTTTCAAAAAAAATCAAGGCGTGGAATTAAAACTTCCAAGGGGGATGTCGCCCTTATCAAAAGACGTTTGAGATTGGCACAGGAACTGGAGGCGAATTATGAACAGAAAAATTAAATTTGAAAAGAGCTCGGGCAATGTGTTCAGGGATCTGGACTTGCCAGATGCGGAGGAATTATTTATCAAGGCAACGCTTGGATTTGAAGTGTTTCAGATTATAGAAGAGCGGAAGCTGACGCAGACAGAGGCAGCGAATATTTTAGGCGTGAAACAACCTGAAATATCCCGGCTAAAGAATGGGAATTTTAATCATTACAGCGTTGCGCGATTAATGACATTCCTCAACCGGCTAAATCGCGATATTGAGATCCGCATTATTCCCTCAAAAGATAGAAAGGGACGACAGCGAGTTGTTGCTGTTTAGTCCCTGATTCGACACGGGCGTATCTTTTACTCTAAGCCTAATATCCATTCTAATATCAATAGCATTTATATAAGCCAGGAGGTCTCGAAAGTGGACATTCTGGATTTCTGACATTTCAAAGGCTAAAACTTGGTCTTCTGTCCATCCGAGAATGTTGGCGATATCTTCTTCTGTGCGCCCGGAATCAATCCGGAGAATCTGCAACTGTCTTAACATCTCAGAGCACCTTTTCCATTGCTCAAATTCGCGAGCAGCATCCTCCCCGACCGCCTCGTTCCATTCTTTTTGGAAAGTTTCATAATCAACCATTGATTGCACTCCCTCTAAGCACTTTTCTTCGATGTTCGCTTATGGTCATAAACCAAAAACCTTTTTTATAAATTGACGCCGTTCTTCTTGATACAGAGAAACACTGTCTTCGTATTTTTCGATGTCCTGGAGAATGTCACGAACAATCACAGCTAAATCGCTCAGTGCGTCTTCCCAGCTGTCATTGCTACCGCCGATAATATTGGGGCAGTCCTCAAAAAAGATTGCCCATGATCCGTCTGCAAATTCTTCAAAAACAGTAACGCACGTCTGACCGGGAAATGGTAAGTCAACTTTGAATATATGAACTGGTTTATCTTCTTTTTGAAACAAAGTAGCAGGTTCTTCATAGTCCATCAAATCATCTTTCTGGATTTCCTCTGGAAATCGAATTCGCCACGAGTGATAAACCAGACGAGCAGCAGTATTTTCCTCTGTTGGCTTCACTGTAATTGAATCCATAACTCCACCTCCTGTGTGCGCCTACGGCGCATGTGGTGAAACCGCGCTTATATATTTCTTCAGTATATAAGCGCGTTATTTTTAAAAACATAGCTAATCGTTTTTGTTTTATCAAGCATTTTTCCAGTTTTATTTTTTTCTGTTTCTCATTGGTAGGCACCATTGATAAGCGTCTTTCCAAATTCTGCGACAAACAAAAGAAAATCGCTAATACTTATTGTGCCGTCAAAATTTAAATCGCCATGTTTCGCCCTGAAAAGAGAGTCTTGTATCGCGGTAAAAATAGGAGCTGTGCGGTTCGGGTCACTCCACACGCCCTTGTTTTGAGCCTTTGCTTCCTCTTGTGCTGATACAAACTCATTTCGTTTTTCGTATTCGTGTTCAACGTCTGCTACGCCATATCCCAGCCTTACCAATTCAAGGTTAAACAAAACGCCGTCCAAATACACATAAACGAGCAACCTGTCGAAAGCGTCTTTTTGCTGGTGGTCAAAAGATAATTTTACTTTTTTTTCGTACAGTCTTTGTCGTGTGTATTCTTTCGCTTCAGGGCCGTAAAAACCAACGGGTTCGAATGGGTGATTTGTCTCTGGCGTATCTACCCCTAACAAGCGCACGGTCACTGTGTATTCTAAATGCGTAACGTCTATTGTATCGCCGTCTTTTACGTCGGTTACTGTAAAATACACGTCGTCGAGGTCAACGCATCCAGAAGGTGCATGGCAATGGTAGGTGTTATTCGATGTGTCAAAGTGACCGCCCTGTGAATCTTGCCCGCCTCCGTGGGCAATCGCTAATGAAAAAGAACAAAATAAACTGCCAAATATCAAAATCTTTTTCATGTTTCTACTCGCCTTTGAAAAATAGCAATTCTAAGCGTTTATTTCGCCTTTTAACCTCAGGCCGCGCGATACGAACACGCGCTCAAATAATTCAAATAGTCCCTGTACAATGAGCGCGAGCAATGCCGCGGGTACGGCGCCTTGTAAAATTAGACCGATATCGTCTAATCGAATCCCAGTTAAAATGGGTTGCCCATATCCCCCGGCGCCAATTAATGCGCCCAGAGTCGCTGTGCCCACATTGATCACGGCCGACGTTTTAATGCCCGCCAGGATTGACCGCGAGGCCATGGGTAGGGTTACCAATCGGAGTTGTGCCCAGTCGGATAAACCCAATGCTGTAGCTGATTCTCGTATCCCCACTGGAATATCGTGCAGTCCCGCGTATGTGTTTCGCACTATGGGCAGTAAACTGTACAAAAATAGCGCGACAATCGCAGGCGCTCCGCCAATACCCAATAACGGAATCATAAACACCAGCAGTGCCAGGGATGGAATGGTCTGGATAATGCCCACCAATCCCAAGATAACTTGTCCACCTCTTGCCCATCGGAATGCCACAATTCCCAGGGGAATTGATACCAGAATCGCCCCGAAAAGAGAAATGCCCACCAGGGCCAAATGATCCCATGTGTGCCGCCAGAATCGAGCGCCAGTAGTTTCCTGTTTTATTTTGACCTGCACATTGAGATTCTGAGCCAAAAAATCAGCCGCTACCTGAGCTTCTGGCTTTTTCTCCAATTTGACCTGTGCATTCATGGCCATCATCTTTTTTTCTGAGATCAGCCCTTCTAATTTTAAAATTTCTCTCACTACTTGAGGTGCTCGATCTATCAAATCTACCCGATAGACAATGACGGCATTGTAAATGGGGAAATGCTGCAGGTCATCCACCAGCGACCGCAACCCGTAATACTGGATCTCGGCATCTGTTGAATACATATCCATTACGTCAATTGTACCGCTCTCCAACCCGCGATAGGCCAGGTCGTGGTCCAATCCACTCACATTCTGATGCGGGAGCACATATCGGTTTCGTAAACTCGGCCACCCATCTCCTCGGTCCATAAACTCATTGCCAAATCCCAACTTCAAGTCTGGATGCTTTTTTAAATCCGAAATCGTCTGGATTCCCAGTGCTTCAGCCCTTGTTTCCACCATGCCCAGTACGTATGTATTGTTGAATCCCAGAGGGCGACTCATCACAAGGCCCATCTCAGCCAATCGGGCGCGAATGTCCGCTTCATCACGCAAATTTTCTCCCGCTAAAATCTCCCGACTCAGGGTACCTGTGTAATCCGGATAGAGATCAATATCGCCCGCAATCAATGCATTCCACAACACCCGCGTTCCTCCCAACTCGCGCCGATGCGTAACCGATGCGTTTACACTGCGCCCGATATGAGATAGTACCTCACCCAAAATGACCGACTCAGTGAACTTCTTTGATCCCACGACAATCTCTTGTGCCTGGGTTGATGCGCAGAACAAAAAGCAAAATAGAATACACAGGGCGGTGAACTTCACTGACGTTGTGGTGTTGGGCGTGCGCGTCATTTCGCTATCTCTCCAGGCGCCATACTTTCCAACGGACTTCTCTGCGCATGAATAAAGTGTGTCACAAATTCATGCGCCGGGTTCTGCATCAAATTTTTCAAACTGCCAATCTGAACGATCTTCCTTTCCCGCATCAACACGATCTGATCTCCGAAAAATCCCGCTTCGCCCATATCGTGTGTCACCATTACTACTGTTTTGCCCAATGTCTGAAAGATCGAACGCAAATCCGATTGCAACTCCGCCCGAATCATCGGATCCAGGGCACCGAGCGGTTCGTCTAACAACAGTACGTCGGGGTCCAGCATCAATGCCCGCATCAATCCCACGCGCTGTTGCTGTCCACCTGACAATTCCCCTGGAAATCGGTCCAATCCATCTGCTGGAAAATGCGTTAAAGTTGCCAATGTCTCGATCCGAGAATCAATCCGATCCTCCGCCCAACCCAGATAATTTGCCATCAACGCTACATTTTTGCGCGCTGTTAAATGCGGAAATAAGCCCCCCTCTTGGATCACATAACCCATCTTCTGCCGCAGCGACAACACATTTGCTGGCGTCAGAACTTGTCCTTCATAGGTCACCGTGCCCTCGTCGGGCCAGATTAGTCCCACCATCAATCGAATTAAGGTTGATTTGCCACATCCACTCGGCCCAATTAACACCGTCGTCTGTTTAGCCTGCACGCTCAGGTCAACTTCTTGCAGCGCCTGCAAATTGCCAAATGTTTTCGAAACACCTGTTACCTCAAACATAACGTCTCCGTTCACACGTGGTTTCTCAACATCAATTCCATGGGATATGGGTTTAAGTAGGTTTGCTCGTGTACCCAGTCTGGTACGCGGTTGCGGTTCAGGTGATGTTTTAATAATGTGATTGGGACGATGAGAGGTAGCAGTCGCTGGCGATAGGATTCAAATACGTCGAGCAGTTCTTTTTTGTCAGCGGTTGTCAGTTCGTTTTTTATAAATCCCATCAGGTGCATCAATACGTTTACGTGTTTGCCCGGTGTGCTCATTACTTTCAGGCCGTCCATCAGCAATTTGCCGTATTGAAGCGCTATATCTTTGCGGGAAGACTGTGCGACCAGTTGGCCCAACTCGCTGTAGTGTTTTGGGCTGTGCGATAGAAGGCTCATTTTGATTCCGGTGTGAAATTTTACCAGACTACCGGGTGCTGGATCATGGGTCAACATTTGTTGCCACCGGTAATAGACAAATACGCGTTCGATAAAATTTTCCCGCAAGGGCAGATCATTCAGCCGACCTTCTTCTTCGATGGGCAATAAGGGGAATCGAGCTGCCAATGCTTTTGCAAATAGCCCGCGCCCATCGCGCGTGGGGATCTGCGTTTTTGTATTAAATATCCGTACGCGAAATAATCCACAACTCGGCGAGTCTTTTTTCAGTATATACCCATGTAAGTTCAGGTCTGTTAGTTCGTTGAGCCGTTTTTCCGCCCATGTCTGCATGCCAGCGGTGTGATCTGTTCCCGATTTTGGTGCAATGAGCCGCGGTGTTTCCGCGTCGCCTTCGAGCCGGATGGTCTCGCGCGGAACGCCCATTCCCATTTCTACTTCTGGACATACTGGTACCCACTCGACGTAATTGCCCAATACGGTTGTCAAAAATGGCATGTGTTTGTGCCCGCCATTATACCGCACTTCTTCGCCGAGCAAACACGCACTTACGCCGAGCCTCAGTTTTGATGTTGCCGCTTGCGTTTCTGCCATGTTACTATTATCTCCAATTGATACGTCAAATGCGTGAAGAAAGCATTTACAGATCTACAAGTCAAATACGAGGAGACCACATGCCCCTTCAATACTTTCAACTCACGGAGCACCTGTTTGTTCACCGCGATTGTATCAATGTTGGTATTTTGTGCGACGGCGAGCGTGCCCTCTTAACTTAAATGCGCGTAAGTTCCAAGTCCTTTAGGCTTGGGTCGCATGGCGAAGCGCATAGAATTTATGGGGCGGCTTTAGCCAGGGGGATAGCCCTCAAGGGGCTATCGGTGGTGGTGGAGCGGTGTACAAGTGCGCCAGCACTTCATCAACAGGTTCATCCGCTATTTCTGCTTGACAAAATCAATACATAAGTGTATATTTTTATTATGGTTAAGTCATTTAAATACAGATTGCGACCCACCAAAAAACAAGAGAAAATCTTGCT
>JAPPAB010000026.1 GCA_026705765.1 Gemmatimonadota bacterium | reverse complement strand
TATTGGACGGCTTGAGATCGCGATGCACCGCACCCTGCGCGTGGATATATGCCAATCCCTCGGCAATTTGTTGCACAAAAGTAAAAAAGTACGAAGCCCGAAATCGCGCTAATAGCGCCTGATCGGCAATTATTTTTTCCAGTGTCTTCCCGGGCAAATATTCCATTGTAAAATAGGGGCGCTCTTCGGCAAAGCCCCAGGCAAAGGTGCGTACCAGGCGCGGGTGATCGAATCTGTTCAACACCTGAAACTCTCTGTGAAAACGGCTACGCACACCCTGCTCATCCATCATCTCATTCAAAATTTTGAGCGCGCACTCCCGGTCTTGCTCCAGGTCCAACACCCGATAGACTTCGCCCATGCCCCCGGTTCCCAGGTGCGCCTGGATTTGATATCTTTTGTCGAGAATGGTGCCGATCTCAAACATAATTTGATAGATACATACGTATGCATCCCCTCATATATCACATTACTTTAGTAATCATTATATTATGATGAATCTAAATTTAACAATCTTTATACTTTCTATAATGCGTACGATCCGTGATTTTTTCAACCTTTTTTTACCCGTAGCACATTCTGTTCAGTCGTATTTTTCAGACTTATCAAAAAAGCGGGCGAAATGTGTCCCGCATTGCAAGAAGCACAGCGATTAAATGCCGATGACAAAACCGTGCTGATTGATGTGCATACCAGCATGGAGACCAAACGATCGCGGTTTTAATCCCTGTCGAAAACATCAAAGGTATAAACCAAAAAACCACGCCCAAAGGACGTGGTTTTTACTTCATAGAAGATGGCGGTGGACTTGACCCGTTTTAGTCGATAACAGAATTTGAATCCAACACCCAAACGATCAGTGCCTGAGTAGAACCTTCAAGCATATCCACTAAAATGAGGTGATTACATACACCTCAATCTTAATACCCGAAAAATTATATACAATAGTGCCGGAGTGAAATCCATCCCGACATTTTTACTACCTCTCATCCAGTCACTTATCAATACTCGGAAAACGAGCATCTAACCGATAAAAATGCCTATCAATATGCTCGTCCAACAACTCAATTTTAGCCAAAAGACTGTCCCGCATACTCGCAGATACTGAAGTGTCCGGCAATGCACCTAACAGACTCTTTATCTCGGCGTGTGAAGCCATAAGCCGTTTCTCGCTTGCTTGCATTGAATTAATAAGGTTTTCCTCGACACCTCTAAGCATTTCCTCAGTTACAGTTTTATCTTTATCTTTATCTATGTATTCTTCAGCTTTTTCGGCCATTCTAATACCCACAATAATACTAACTGTTGTCAATACCACCGATAACGTCTCTCTCCAGGTCCATTCGGTCGCAGCTCTATGCAGGAGCGCAATGATAACGATAATAAGGCTGAAGACAAAAATAAGCACAACCCATCCAATCACAATTGACCACATATTGAAATCTCCTTCTTAGAAGAAATAGATTTGAACTGTTTCGGACTTGACCCGTTTCGGCGTTTTATTTTTACCGGCTATTGGTAATTAAAACTAAATAGACTGCGGGAGGGGAGGACCGATCCCTAATTTCTTCTGGAAAAATCCAGAAAAACATCCCGCAGCCGTTGGACTTTTCCTCATTTTGTATCCACTTTCTTCAATCTAAAAACTGAGCGTCTCGAAAAAACGCATTGACGATTGTCATATAACAGGCATTCTGTTTTCTCTTTTTCGCTTCTGGTGGGAGTGTAGAATTTCGGCTCGTGAACTCCTGGATGCGCTCAGGCGTCACCCCATAAATATTCCGAATGGTATTGAACAAACCAATCAGATCTGTTTCACAGCATTCATTCGCTTTAGCCAGCGCTTTCAAATACTCATCATCAACAGGCGATAATGCCTGTGTAATGCGGGCGAGCATTTTACTGACAGACTGAACATCTAATAGTCTGGAAGACGCATCCCAACACGGTGTCACGGACCTGATCTTACGCAGCACGGCCAGATGGTGGTCTTCACGGATAATCGCCACTGTAAAACTACCGGGATAGACGGACAGCCAGTTCTCGACAATTTGCTTCTCATAAGACCTTCTGAAATCGTCCAAAATAACCAGACCACCAATCTTAATCTGGTCATAAACCTGGTAGAGACAGGCCTCTCGACCTCGCAAGGTATAGACAGGTGGACCATCAATAATCACGCAATCTATCTCTTCTTGACCATCCCAAAACATCTCAT
>JAPPAB010000025.1 GCA_026705765.1 Gemmatimonadota bacterium | reverse complement strand
CCGCCTCGCGCGCGCCATCACCATCGGATCGTGCGTGGAAAAAATAAATGTCATTCCAGTCTGCGTATTGAGCCGATACATCATATCGAGCAACTCTGCGCCAATCTTTGAATCGAGATTCGCCGTCGGTTCATCCGCCAGAATAATCGCGGGCTGAGACACCATAGCCCGCGCAATCGCGACCCGCTGCTGCTGTCCACCCGAAAGTTGCGTCGGCTTCCGACTCGCCATCCCGTCCAACCCTACCTCTTCCAATATCGCCAGCACGCGCTCGTGTCGCTCGGATTTGGGTACCTTTTGCAGGAGCATAATATACTCGACATTCTCCTCGACGGTCAGCACTGGAATCAAATTGTACGCTTGAAAAATAAATCCGATATTATCCCGCCGAAAATCCGAAAGCGCATTACCGCTCATGCGCGACAAAAGTTTGCCATTGAGCCATACTTTTCCATCTGTTGGTGTATCCAGCCCGGAGATGATATTGAGCAAAGTCGTCTTCCCCGACCCAGACGGCCCGACCAATGCCGCAAATTCACCTCGCTCAATAGTCAGATCAATCCCGCGCAAGGCGTGAACGGGCACACCATCATCCGAATAAACTCTGGTCACCCCTTCTGTCACTATTACATGCGCCACGAATATCTCCTTCAGAAACTCCTTCGCATCGCCGTTGCCGCAGACATCTTCGCCGCATACATCGCCGGATACAGCCCTGCGATAATTGTAAATACAAAGATCCAGATCGAATAAAAAATGAACGGCTGGATACGCACCTCCGGATAGATCAACTCCTGCATGGTGATCCCCATCATCTCGATCCCCGTATAGTCAATGCCAATCATTGAAAAAATTACAGTGACACAAAACCCAAAAATCATACCCAAAATGATACCCAGAACTGCCAATGCCCCTGCCTCAAACAGAATCAGCCGCGCCATGCCAAACGGACGCGTGCCAATTGCTCGCAACACGCCAAATTCAAACATCCGTTCGTAAAGCGACATAAACAGCGTATTGACAATGCCAAAAACAACCACGCCAAACAGCACAAAGCCCATAATGTACTTGCTGAACTTCGACATATCGAACATCGCTTGCACCTCTGGCAAAACCTCTGTCCAGCTACGCGCTTTGTTTCCTCCTTGCGAATAAGTTTTCCAAAACGGCAAGTTCTGATCCTCCGCTGATGTCGAATCGATAAACTTCAGCGCAATCTCATGCGCCCCCGCGCCGAGAGCGAGCATCTGCTGCGCCTTCAACAATCGAATAAACGCCATACCGCTGTTCATCCCCTCGTCGGCAAAACGATAAATTCCAGAAACGCGAAACATCTCCTGCGAGAGATCACCGCTCCCGGCTTGCGCCATCGTCACAACAACCCTGTCGTTTAAGCCCACCTCAAGGCGTTGCACAAGTTCCTCGCCCATGACAATATCCCGCGGATTTAATCCCTCAAAAAACGCGCCTTCAACAATCGCATCGTCAATTTGGGACAAATACCGCTCGGTAGATGGTTCGACGCCCACCAGATTGACCGCCGCAACAGTTGCAGGTGAAGTTATCATGCCAAAAGCGAACGTCCGCAAGGTGAAGTGCGCCACAATACCTTCCCGCCGAAGATTGGCAACCACCGCATCGAGTTGGTTAATTGTCAACTCAACTGCTTGCTCATCGGAAAACCCTTCTCGATGAATCTGTGCATCTCCCAGAAATGACGCCGTCGCCGTTTTAACCATATTCCGCTCCATCCCCAACCAGAGTGCATCGGCAAAGATAAGAGCCGCAAGCCCAATACCCATCGCTGTTGCAGCAATAATGGAACGGCGTTTATGCCGAAAAAGATTCTTCCAGGCGAGTTTTATCAGTATCCAGGACATAGTTTCTAATGCGTTCTCATCGCGCTGGCAGGAGCAATTCGCGCTGCTCTCAGCGCGGGAAACAGGCTGACAAAAATTGCCGAGACAAGGACCGTAACTGCGGGAACTACAAGACTTCGCACCGTAACTGCGGCGTACATCGTCTGAAACACAATACCGCCATAGGAGAACTCTTGCGGCAATGAGATGCCGTAAATCGACAACAAGTAATTGAGACCTGCGCCGAATATCGCGCCAATGACAATGCTGCCAAGCGCGATAAACGTCACCTCAGCCACCACCACCCCGAAGATCTGACCCGGTTTTGTCCCCATCGCTTTCAACACGCCGTACTCTCGCGTGCGCTCCAGCACCGACATCAGAACCGTATTCAGCACGCCGATAGCGACAATCAGCATAATAATCATGCGTCCGATAAGATCGCCCTGTCTATCGGCCTGCATCGCGCGATAAAATGATTTGGCGACGACCTGCCACGGCGACACCTCGAGCGTTGAGTCGTTGATCTGTGCCTCAATCGCCGCGGTGATTTCGGGGACGCGATCCAACGCTTCGGCGATCACGGCGATTTCGTGAACGCGCTCGTCGAGCACGAGCAAGTCCTGCGCGTCATCAATATGGAGATAGCACGCCATCCGATCAGTCGCTTTATCTCCGCTTTCTGCAATGCCGACAATCGTGTATAAATCATTGGCGATAGCACCATCCGCGCCCTGTGTGACAAGCACTATTTCGCGACCAACACTCGCCTTCAGGATACGCGCCAGCCCAACGCCGAGAATCGCTTCGCGCGCGGCGTCTGAAAACATCGCCCCACTGGTGATCTTCCGATCAAACCGCGTGGCAATCACCTCGCGCTCCACATCTACGCCGATGATTTGTACACCCATCGTCTTATCGCCCACCGAACCAAGCCCCGCAGAATAGATGCGCGGCGTCCATGCCTCAACCCCCTCAACCCCAGCAATCCTCTCGCCAATAGATTCATAACCGCCGATCACATCGTAAAGCGATGGCTTGTCGAGATAGCCCGCGCGATGCACCTGAATATGCCCGATGCGATTCCGCGTGAACATGGAAATAATATCCGAATACGCGCCATCTGACCAGCCGATAAAGACCGACGAAAGCGTGAATCCCACGATCATTGCAAGCGCAGTCAACACAGTGCGCCGCCTCTGGCGAAAGATATTGCGAAATGCTATTTTGAGCATCGTCACTTTCTCTGAAGATTGCGCCGCGTGAATACATCGTCATCTATCTGCACATCAAACTCGGCCTGGAGATAACGCATAACAGTTTTATGTCTGTCCTTATTCTGCGGCACCATCTCCATCAAAGTTGGAATCGTCTTACCGCCGAACGACGCGATCTCCTTAAAATTCAAGACCCGCATCAAATTGCCCTTCTCATCGTAGAAATGTTGCCACACCGGAATCAGATCATCTGCCCGCACAGCCGTGATGAGCTTGCCCCAAACAATCGGAGAATCCTCCTTTGGAATGAACCGGATGTAAAGATGCCCCGGTTGCGCGTCATCCGGCACAATCAGATCGTAGCTATAATCGTTGAGCATTGACGACTCTTTGACGAGGTCATCATTCGTAAAATCCGACCCCATCCACGACCCCATCATCATCGACGGCGGCACCTTTATCACCTTGTTGGTCTTTGGAAGATAGTTCCACATCTCATTGCCGATGCGCAGCGTTGTAACGCCCTTTTCCTTTTTGGGCGCGTCAATGCGGATGAAAGTCTTATCCATCCCCTTGGTCCACACCCGCATCGACAGCGTGCGTTCCCAGTGCGGCGTAACAATCTGCATCTCCATATCCGCCACGCTGGTTTTGCTGCGGTAGAGCGCGTCAATTTTTCGTACAATAGATTCCACATCCCGCTCAGATGCCAACGGCACAACGGGATAGGCAAACAGAATGACAAATGCCATTAAAAACAATCGGTAAATCATTTGTAATATCCTCGCGTATTTCTCCTTGCCTCACACCTGCCTCTAACATAAATTTTTCCCATCATGAACACCCTTGAAAACTACCGCATCCTCATGGATAGCCTCGATCCCCACCATCCCCCTGCGGTGCGATTTGTACATCGAGCCGCACCTCGACATCCCAAACATATCGGGGTACTCGACGCATCCTTCAATCCGCTCACCCTCGCCCACGAGGCACTTGTACACCATGCACAAAATGCTTTTAACTTTGACGAAATCGTCCTCCTCCTCGCCAAAACCAATGTCGATAAAGCCCTCTCTGGCGCAGACCTGAGCCAACGCCTCGCCATGATGGTCAAGTACGCGGATTCTGATACCCAATTGGACACTTGTCTATCAATTGCTGGATGTAGTCACGCCCGCTTTATCGACAAAGCACACGCTCTCAGAACACATTTTTCACCTGACGTCCAAATCTACTTTCTCGTCGGCCACGACACCCTGATACGCATCTTTGATCCGCACTATTACACCGACATGCCCGCCGAACTCAAAGTGCTATTTTCACTGTGCCACATTGTATCTGCCAACCGCGAAAATTCTTCGCGGGCAGTCTTTCACAGATTTATGTCACGTCCCGAATGCGCGTCTTTTGCAAATCGCGTACACCCTCTCCAACTACCCCCATCCTTTGGCAATATTTCCTCTACCGAGGTACGCAAACGCATCCGATCAGGAGACCCCATCACAGACCTCGTGCCAGAATCTATCGCCCAATTTATAGAGACATTTGACCTTTACAAATGAAGTTAGGAAGTGGAAAAGATGAAGTAGGAAACGGGGGACAACTGGTCGCAGACCAGTTCACGGTGAAGATGAATCAAAAGGTAGGATGAGACACCAGTATTGGGGCGGGGCAGGGTGGAGTTACACGCTTCACTCTTCCTCTCGCAGCATGCCAACCAGCATCTCAAGCGCCGACACATAGCCTCGCCATCTGAACCCGGCAATAATGCCCACTGCAATTTCAGAAAACAGAGAATGCCGTCGCCATGTTTCTCGCGCGTGGATATTGGACAAATGAATTTCGACCAGTGGTAAGCCAGCGTCTTCAAGCGCGTCCCGCAGCGATACGCTTGTTGTGGTCAGCCCTGCGGGATTCATAAGAATACCATCTACAGAATCGCGCATCTCCTGCACTTTTTCAACGAGAGCCCCCTCGTAATTCGAATGAAAACATACAATCTCGCAATCCAGTTCATCCGCTTTTTGTTCCAGACGTGCGTGAACCTCGTCCATTGTAACAGTACCGTAATGCTCTGCTTTGCGCCGTCCCAGCATGTTGATATTGGGACCTTGTAAAACGAGAATCTTCATGAAGTAACCTCAGGAGGCTCTTTACGCAACATCTCAATCAACTGAGACAGGGTATCTCTCATTTTATCTCGAGAAACAATCATATCGACAAAACCGTGTTCGAGCACTTGCTCTGCGCGCTGTGCTTGCCGCAGAGCTTCCATCTCGGAGGCACTCACAGAAGACCCCGTAATACGCGATCCCGTAAATCCGATCAACGCATTCGGCTCGGCGATATTGATATCGCCAATAGACGCATAACTGGCATTTACACCGGCTGTTGTGGGATCTATCAAAACGGCAATAAACAGCAGTCCCGAATCTGAAAATTGCGATAACCTGGCATTGACTTTCGCCATTTGCATCAGCGAAAAAATACTCTCTTGCATGCGCGCGCCGCCAGACCGGCACACAATAATCAGCGGCAATTGATCGCGCATACACCGATCAATCACCCGACAAATTCGCTCTCCTTCAGCCGAACCGAGTGACCCACCCATAAAACCAAATTCATGCACGGCAATGCCTACAGGCACACCATTAACCTTACCCACGCCAGCCAACACAGCGGCATCCATATTGGTGCGTTTGCGATACTCCTTGAGCCGATCGGGATAGGGCTGTAGATCGACAAATGTGAGCGGATCGGTCGATTTGACTTCTCGACCTATTTCTTCAAACGAATCTTCATCGAGCACAGCGGCGATATATTCGGCACTGGATATGCGAAAGTGATGTTTGCAATGCGGGCAAATACCTGTATTTTGCTCGAGTTTCTTTCGGTAAACTATTTGTTCACACCGCTCGCACTTGATCCAGATATTTTCGGGCATACGCTTGCTCACAAGCGTCCGAATACCGGATTTAAGCTTGTTAAACCAGTTCATAAGCGATCTCCATATAGCGATAACAAATTGAAGTATAAGATGTTCTGACCTTTTTTACAAGAGCAAATCCAAAATGGGCGTTTTAGCAATCGAATTTACCAAAATCGCGCCTCACAGGTGGGTAATATTTTAAAAACCAGTTTTTCTATTGACATAGTTTCGATTTTCTTATAGATTTGCTTTCCTAATTTACCCCCTTCCACATTTTTATATCCCCTTATACTTTTAACGATGGAGAAAGCCCTTGCTGATTACAAGTTTGAAAGTCTTCTGTGACCTGATTGAAACGCAGAGTTTTTCCAAAACCGCTGTCCTTAATTCCGTTACCCAATCCGCAGTAAGCCAGCAACTCAAAAGCATTGAAAAACGCCAGGGAAAACAACTCATCGAACGGGTCGAAAAAAGACGCCTGACACTCACAGCAGAAGGCGAAATTTTTTACTCTTATGCCCGAGAAATTGTCCGGCGCTACGAAGAAATGGAACACCGCATCCAGGCTCTGGGAGGGGTGGTTTCGGGAACTGTTCGTCTGGCATCTATTTACAGCGTGGGAATGCTCGAACTCACACCCTTTCTCAAAACCTACCTCAAAGCCTATCCCCGGGTTAATTTCCGTCTCCAATACGATCAGGTAAATAAAATTTATGACGATGTTGCCAATGGCGAAGTCGATTTGGGCATTGTGCCGTATCCCCGCACCCAACGCAATGTAGATGTGATGCCCTTTTCACAGGACAAGATGGTCGTGACCATGCATCCCGATCATGAATTGGCTTCTCGCAACGCATTCTTGCCACAAGAACTCAACAAATTCCCCCTGGTCCTCTTCACCCCCGAAACCCCAACGCGGCGCGCCGTTGATCAGTTCTTAAAAAAACACAAAATACGCCCCAATATCGTCATGGAACTCGACCACATAGCGCCCATCAAACACGCCGTAGAAGTCGATATTGGCATCTCTGTTTTGCCCCTCAATTCCATTGAGCAAGAAATCGCTCGCAAAACCCTTGCATATCTGCACTTTGTAGATCGAGATTTTGACCGTCCATTGGGCATTCTCTTTCGCAAAGGACGCAGTTTGTCAATCGCCACCCAAAAATTGCTCGATATTCTCTTAAACAGCAGTCAAAAACCCGCCTCCTGACCCAATGGAACTTCCCCTCTTCCCCCTCGACATGGTGCTGCTGCCACACCGGCGTGTTCCCCTGCACATATTTGAAGAGCGATACAAACAAATGATCGGTGAATGCCTTGACAACGACACCGAATTTGGTCTTGTATGGGGTACAGACAACGATTTTAATGACATCGGATGCGCGGCGCGCGTTGTCGGCCTGCTCAATCGATTTCCCGATGGCCGAATGAACATCCTGATTGAAGGAACGCGACGCTTTCGAGTTATCCAGCAATACGACATCCATCCATATATATCGGGCCTTGTAGAAGATGTAGAAGATGGCGATGAAGCTTTTGACATCGCTTTGGGAAACCGCGCTAAAAAACTCTATTCCGAAGCCATGAAGCTCTCATCGGGCTGGATCTCGCCCCAAATACCCGCCCTGGAACTGGGTACACTCTCATATATTCTCGCATCAAACCTCACCTTATCTCTCGATGAACAGCAAGCACTTCTGGAAAGCACCTCACCCAATGAACGCCTCAAAACCGTGTCCAATGCGCTCGAAAAGTCACTCGCCACCCTGCGCGAAGTAAAACGCCGCACACGTGGCAATGGACACCTGTTATAAACCCGAGGATTTCCCATGTCACTTAACCGCGATGATGCCTTTGCATTGCTGACCGAGCACACGGAAAATATCAATCTCATCAAACACATGCTCGCAGTAGAAGCCGCGATGCGTGCTTATGCGCGAAAATTTGGTCGAGATGAGAACTTGTGGGGCATTACCGGATTGCTGCACGATTTTGATTACGAAAAACATCCGACTCCCGAAGAACACCCCATGTTTGGTGTGGCAATCCTCGAGGAAAAGGGATATCCAGAAGCAATGATCCATGCGATTAAAGCACACGCGCCCTACTTGGGTGTGCCCAGAGAAAGCCTGCTCGACAAAGCCCTCTTTGCAGTGGATGAACTGACTGGATTTATCGTAGCTGTAACCCTAATGCAGCCCACCAAAAAACTCGCAGATCTCAAAGTCTCTTCAGTGCGAAAAAAAATAAAACAAAAAAGCTTTGCGCGAAATGTCTCGCGGGAAGACATTTTGATCGGCGCCGAAGAACTCGGCATAGAATTAGACGACCATATCGCTTTTGTACGCGATGCGATGGGCGATATTTCCGATGACTTAGGGCTTTAATCAATATCCCAATAACAAAAAGGCGGGATCTATCACATCCCGCCTTTTCTATTTTTTGTAATTGCATCTCATCCGATTTGCGAATCGTAAATTGCATCGACCAATTCCATCGATTTTGCCGCATCTTCAAAATTTGTTTCGGGTTGTTGGCCCGTTTTTACGCAATCAATAAAATGGCGATTGATGGCATAAGCCCCAAAAGCGACATGTGGCTTCTCGCTTTCGCTCAGCGTCCATGGATCGAGCGTGCGCACGGGCTCAACTTTGCCATCGGCAAATACCTGCCCGCCCTCTTCGGGATCGCCAAACATCGAAATACCCGTCGAATGCACTTCCACCGTGAACATCCGACGTCCCATCATATAACAATTTTGTAGCACACCTGTCGCACCAGATGAAAACTTCACCAGGGCTGTGTGCATATTTCTAAACGTGGCATCCAATCGCCGCACATCGCTCGCCACGGCTTCTACTTCTCCACCGCACAAATATCGCAGCGTATCCACCGCGTGAATACCATCGCAGGTCAATTTTTCCAGCGCGCCCTTGTAAATGGGTTGCCCGCCCACTTCATTTTTCAAAAAATACGACGCCGCACTGTGAACTGGCCCATTTTTTTCACATATTTCTTTTCCAGTGCGAATCACTGGCGCAAACCGCCTCTGGAATGTCACGCCCGTAATCACATTGTTCTTTTTGGCCAGCAATGCCATCTGTTTGGCCTGTTCGGTCGTTACTGAAGGTGGTTTTTCAATGATGATATTGACGCCCATCTCCATAATATTTGCCGCCAGATCGTATATGTGATGCGGTGGCATAATCGCATAAACCACATCGGGTTTTTCCCGCTCGATCATCGTCACATAATTGGTGTATCGCGCGGGAATATCGTATTCCCCCGCCACCTCAATCATACGCACTTCATTCAACTCACATACAGCCACCATTTTGACATCGTCCATATCGTTCAGCGAGGGATAGTGTACACTGCGCGACCGCCCCCCCGCACCGATCATGGCGACCTTGACAACCTTCTGAGAACTCGCCGTCTTCTTTCCCATATTACTCTCCTTTTAAAATCCTCCCACCTGCCTCAATAAACCACCTGAATCAACGCGCGCATGTACCCCACGGCAAACGCGCGCCCTGCCCACTCAGTACCCGATTGCCAGAACCTTGGGGTGTGGTCCATCATAAACGGGCCATTAAACCCCACCTCCTTGTAAGTTTGCATCGCCTGGTGCATATCGTTTTGCCCCTCATCGATAAACACCTCTCGAAAACTTCTCGGCGTACCCTGAATATCTCGAAAATGCACATACACAATTTTGTCCCGACCGCCAATATCGCGGATCGCTTCGCAAACATCTTCGCCCATTTCCGCCACGCAGCCCTGGCAAAATAGCATGGCATTGCACGAACTGGGAGCAAGGTCAAAGATGCGGTGATATTGCTCCAATGTCGATACAATACGAGCGGCCCCACCCATCGGTTCGGGAATGGGCGGATCATCCGGATGCAATGCCATCCTCACGCCGTATTCCTCTGCCACGGGTATCACGCGCTTCAAAAAGTATTCGATATTTTCCCACATGCCGGCTTCTGAAATTACTTTGTCGGGCACATACACGCGCTCGCGCGCCCATTCATCGTAATCAAACGTGCTGTATTTGACGCCACCGCGCCCCGTCGCCGACTCTGTGCGAAAATTGCCAATCGGCTTAAAATTGTATCCCAGAGTGGGTATCCCTGCCTCACCCAAATTGCGGATAAACATACACCAGGCATCTATTTTTTCATCTCGATCTTCCAGACCCAGAGTAAATTCATCCCAACCATAGCTGGCGGCATTCCGCAAAATCAGGCCGTGGTCGGCGGCTCTATCTCGCACCTCTTCCCAGTACGCGCGGCGATCTTTGCCATCGCGCATATCCATCGACGGATTGATCGTCAGATAGTCAACGCCAATCGCTTTGAGAAAACTCAGCGACTCATCATTCACCTGCTCGTAGTGCAACTGCTCCTGGATTGTCATGATAAACCTCCACTAAAAATTCGAATCCCAAAAAACGACAGAGCATGCATGAATCACCTGGAAATAGAAGTCAAGAAAACAATAGAGTGCAGACACTAAAGCCGATTGGGAGACTGGACGGGCTCATCCGGATTCTTACCTATAGTGAGAAGAATTATTGGAATAGTAATCAGACCCAGGACGAGACCAACCCAACCCGGATAAACCAGCGCCGTCCCCAAATAGCCCAAAATGCCCGCGACACTCATCGTCGTCAGCGCGTAGGGAAGTTGTGTTTTAACGTGATCCAGGTGGTCACAAGACGATGCGATACTCGCCATCACGGTCGTATCGCTAATAGGCGAGCAATGATCGCCAAAAATCGCCCCATCGAGCACAGCTGCGGCTGCCAGAATCGTCAGCGGCAGTCCCCCCACCGCATGTGCGAGCGGAACAACTGTAGGAATGAGAATCGCCATCGTCGTCCAGGACGTGCCAATTGAAAATGCAACAAGAGCAGCGAGCAGAAAAATCAGCAAAGGCAGCAGCCCCGGAGAAATAAGCGGAGAAAGTGCCGCGGTGAGATAAGTTGACGTACCCGCATCTGCACAGACCTCTTTGATCGCCCATGCGAGAATCAGAATAACAATCGCATACCACACGCCGACAATACCGCGCGCCCAGGTCGAGACAGCATCCCCCACAGAAATAACCCGCGCACCCGTTCCAGCATGCCTGCGCGTAATAGCTATCGCAATCGCGAGTGCAGAACCGAGCATTGCCGCCACAAAAAGAACCTGCGCAGTATTGGCATTTGAAAAACACGCACTCCAAAACGCGCTACTCATCAAGCCATAATCCCGCCGCGCAGCGAGAACCCTCTCGTGATTCCAAGTATCAAAAGCCATCCCCCCAATAACACACACAATAACGAGAAGCACGGGCAAAACAGCCGCCCACCACACGGGACGGACGCCCTCAACAGGCCCAATTTCATCCTGTGCTCGTCCGGTCATTGGCGTCGCGCCAGGGCGCATCACCTGACCCGTTGTTTGTGCGCGGCGTTCTGCAGCGAGCATGGGGCCATAATCGCGGCGCAGATAAGCAGAAAGCAACACAAAAGTAAGCGTAAGCAAACAATAGAAACGCAAAGGCAGAGCATTAAAAAAAAGCTGGTATCCCGACAGCCCGGTCTTGAGATCGATCATCAAATCCTGAAAAAGGCTAACTTCGTATCCAATCCACGTACTGATAATCGCAATACCCGCGATAGGGGCGGCGGTTGAATCGACAATATACGCGAGTTTTTCCCGCGATACTCTAAATCGGTCCGCTATCGGACGCAAAGTAGAACCCACGACAATAGAATTTGCATAATCGTCAAAAAAGATAGCAAGCCCCATAAAAAATGCCGCCAACCGCGTTGAACGCGCGCCCTCGGCACGTCGGGCGAGCACATTGGCAATACCGCGATTGCCACCCGAAAGCGTGGTAACGCGCACCATACCGATAAGCCCTGCAGTAAACGCGAGAATATAGAGCTGAAACGAACTTTCCAAAGGCGTCCAAACATAGCCAATCAGGGATTTTTGCAGCGCAATAATCGGCAAATAATAAAGAGGTTCACCCAGCGACGCGAGAAATCCCCCCGCGAGAATAGAAAGCGAAAGCCCCAGAATAAGACGCCCGCT